>JBIOVR010000250.1:0-16663 GCA_044867875.1 Chitinophagaceae bacterium | reverse complement strand
GCTTTGTGGTAAAAAATGGTTGAAATATTTTATCTAATACTTTTTTCGGAATTCCATTGCCATTGTCCTTCACTTTGATCTCGATCTTCCCATTTTCTTTTTTTGTAGTTACTGTAACCGTTGGATCATAACCGTTCTGGTTTTGTTTCTTCTTTTCATCAACAACATAAAATGCATTGTTGATCAAGTTGAGAACAACTCTTCCAATATCCTGCGGAATGATATTGATATTGCCAATACTTTGATCAAAATTCCTTTTCATTGTTGTATTGAATGAATCGTCCTTTGCTTTCAAACCATGATAAGCTAATCGCAAATATTCATCAGTTAATGCATTTATATCAGTTAGTTCTTTTTGTCCGCTGCTGCTTCGCGAATGTTGCAGCATTCCTTTTACAATAGCATCAGCTCTTTTGCCATGATGATTTATTTTTTCTAAGTTTTGTTTTATGTCATCAGCAATAGCAAAAGCTTCTTCTTTTTTGTTGTTCACTAATTCCGCTTTCATTTCGTCGATCATCTCATTACTTACCTCTGAAAAATTATTAACGAAATTTAACGGATTCTGTATCTCATGTGCAATACCTGCTGTCAATTCCCCAAGCGACGCCATTTTTTCTGATTGAATAAGTTGCGACTGAGTATTCTTTAAATTCGTAAGAGTTGTTTCTAAAATTTTATTTGTCCTTTGTTTTTGCCGGTTGTTCCTGAAAAGAATAACTGCAATTATTAAAAAAACTCCGGCGCCTGCCAACAAACCCCATTGCCTCATTTTATTCAGATAAGCTATTCTGGCTGCCTCCAGCTCAGTTTGTCGTTCTTGTTCTTCCATAGTTGCAGACTGAAGCTGCTGAACTTTTTGCACTCCATATAAACTATCCTTTGCTGCAGAAGCAATTTGATAATATTTCACTGCTTCTTTAGGATCTTTTTCTGCATATAATTCCGCTAACAAATTGCTGGCTGCAAGAATGCGGTTCCTGTATTTGAGCATTTCTCCAAACTTCAATCCTTGTTTTGCATAATAAATAGCCGAGTCAGGCTGATCGAGCTTTTTAAAAACGGAAGCCATTGCGTTGCTTGCAGTAGCTGCTTCTCTGAACGCAGTGCCGGCGATTGCCTCATCATTACTTTTACGGTAATACTCTATTGCAAGATGAAGTTCATTTCTTTTTGCAGCTATATTTCCACGCAGCCTGTTATTTATAACTATCCACAGGGATTCTGATCCATTTTTTTCCTCAAGCATTTGCACCAGCTTTTCAGCATCATCCAATTTATTCAACTGCTCATATCCATCAGCTAAAAAATATTGTGTGACGGACCACCAAAAATTATCATAATTACTCTTTAAAAGTCTTTCTGCTTTTTGAAGATAGGTTATTGCTTTAGGAGCATCCCTTACAGCAAGATATACATTCGCAATGCGAACCAAACTGTATATCTGCCCATTGTCATACTTTTCCTCTTCAGCTATTTTTAAAGCTTTTAATCCCTGTTTCAATGCAAAAGGCAGCTCTCCTTTTTCCCTATACATAACACATAACAGCACCAGCGCATGGATCTCACCTTTTTTAAATTTTTTGGTGGTCGATTCTGACAACGCTTCGTTAGCAAGTATTAATGATGTATCGGGTTTGTTGGCCCTGTAAGCTTCACCTAACTTACATTTTAATAAGATGCGGGCAGTGTCTGTTGTTGCGTCTGATATTTTTTGAAGTAAGCCGGGTACGTCTTTAAAAGTTTCCTGTTGACCTGAAACAGGTATAAATGAGATCACCGATACCAACAAGATCAAATAGAGTTTCATCGTTCAGTAGTTTTAGAAGCAGGTAATTCAATTATGAATTCACTTCCTTCGCCTTCTTTTGTTTCCACTTTCAATTCTCCACCATGTCCTTTTGTAACAATATCATAAGCCAATGACAAACCCAATCCTGTTCCTTGCCCGGTTGGCTTGGTAGTAAAGAATGGTTGAAATATTTTATCAAGTACTTTTTTCGGAATACCGTTGCCATTATCCTTCACTGTGATCTCTATCTTATCATCCGTTTTTTTGGTAAGCACCTCCACTGTCGGTTCATACCCGTTTGACTCTTGCTTTTTTCTTTCACTCACAGCATAAAAAGCGTTGTTGATCAAATTAACAAGTACTCTTCCGATGTCCTGTGAAATAATATTTATTTTTCCAATACTATCATCAAACGCCGTTTCAAATTTTGCATTGAAAGATTTGTCTTTTGCTCTTAAACCATGATATGCTAATCTCAAATATTCATCCGCCAATGAATTAATATCTGTTGGTTCTTTTTTACCGCTGCTGCTGCGGCTATGCTGCAACATGCTTTTCACAATTGCATCTGCTCTTTTACCATGATGATTTATTTTTTCCAGGTTCTGGATCACATCATCAGCAATATCTTTTGCATCCTCAGTATTACCGGTCTCCAATTCTGTTTTCATTTCATCGAGCAATTCTTTACTTACTTCAGAAAAATTATTCACGAAATTCAAAGGGTTTTGAATTTCGTGAGCAATACCAGCGGTCATTTCACCAAGGCTTGCCATTTTTTCTGATTGCACCAATTGTGTTTGTGCCTGTTTCAGATCGGTCAATGTTTTTTCAACCTGTTGCTTTGCCGCTTCTAGTTTATTAAAATCTTCATAGCGCGCATAGGCAGTAGAAAATGCATCTGCTACATGTTGTATCAATTCAATTTCTTCCTCTTTTAATTGCTCTGTGTTTCCTACATAAAGCATTCCCTGTAAGAAGGGCAGGAAGTGTAAATAAAACCCGCCTTTAGGAATTGTTTTCAGGTATTGTTCAGCTGAAACAAGTGCTCCCTGCTTCATTAATATCTCTGCAAATTGTTTAAATTCAGATTCATCCCAATGATCTATATATTTTTTACTTTCCTTCCATTTGGCAACTACTTGTGCAAGATTTCCTGGTGTATCATAAGGCAGATGAAAAGCAGCAATAGCTTTTCCATCAGGTGTTGAAAGAAATGTATGAATAAGCTGTGGCTCTTCATCCATGATAAATACACCACAGCGGATAAACGGAATACCCAATATGGTAAGCTCATTCCATATTAACGGAGTAATTCTATCAAGATCGTTAATAGTACGCATGGAGGCGATCTCTGCACGAACACGGTCAAGGGCTGCTTGCTTCACTGCTTCTCTTGCATTGGCTTCTGATTTTTGTAATTCAAAATAACGCCGAAATGTGAGATCAATTATCGTTGCAAAACGTTTTAGGATCTTTATTTCATCATCATTGTATTTTACATCTGACCATGCGTACAAACAGCCTACCGAAATTGCAAAGAAATGTCCATAATGTTTTTGTTCATCCTTAAAATCCGGAAGTGGAACAGAGAGTCCGGCCAAAAGCTGTTCATAATAGTGCCGCATTGAATCACCGGTGAGTTCTGGAAAATAATCTTCGCCTTCAACCCATTTTTGATAGATATTTTCAAGCACAGGATGTCCATGTAGCAACACCCAGCCCACAACTGAAAGACTATCGCCATCAGCGGATGTAGTAGCCGTATATAATTGACCTTTGTGTGTTTCTTTGTTAATGATCCCTACCCCGCATCTGATCGGAGTAATGCCGAGCTTTCTTAATTCACTAATGATCATGCTGACAGTAGCAGAAAGATCATTGCTATTTTGCATTGCTATTGCTTTACCTCTCACTTTTTCCAATGCAGCTTCAATGGTTGCTTCTCTTGCTTGTCCCTCCGCTTGTTGCAGGTCACTGAAACGTGTATAGGTAAGATTGAATACCGCTGCAAATCTTTCAAGCAGATTAATTGTCGTTTCCGGTTGATCCTCGGGTGAAGCGATTGCAATAAACCCTTTAGAGAAGTACGCAATGTTTTGAACTCTTCGTTTCATTGCGGCGCCAGGTTTGAAGGCAACATGAAATTCTTCTTTCCAATAGGTGAGCCAATCCTCCAGTTCTTTTCCCTGCATATCGATCGTGATCGTTTTATGCTTTGCAACCCATCCTTCATGCATTTTTTTGATAGAAATATTCTTATTGACATTTACAATGAAACGTGAACTGACTTTATCTCCATTCTCATCAGTGATCCAAAATTCAAGATCCCCACTATTATCATTTATGATCGCGATATATAAACGATTAGGTTCAATACCAAGACCGATCATTTGTTTAAAAAGCACAACGGCCGTTTCTGCCAGCTCATCACTTTTGTGCATTGCCATCGTCCGACTTCTTACTCTTTCTAATCCTGCTTCTATCTGTGCTTCTTTTGCCTGTGCTTCTGCTTTTTTCAGATCCTGGTATCTGCGGAAAGTAAGTGAGAAAACGGAAGCAAATCTCTTCATTGTTTGCATTTGCTCATCTGAATGAGGCTCCAAAGAATTTGTCCATATTGCCCCTTCACCAAAAAAGTAAGATTGAACATGTACATCAGGAAAATCTTTTATCGGCTGCGACAGGTAATTTGGCGTTGCATTTAATATGTTTATATAATTTTCTTTGTCTTTACCGGCCAGTCGATAATAATTATAATCGCCATTATTCAACTTCGCTTTCAATAATTCCCGCCAAAGAGGATGTAAATGCATATCAAATTCACCAATAGATCTTATTGTTTTGCCATCGGGCAGATTTGTTACGCCCCATACTTCCTGCTTATCACCGGCTTTTATAATTGTAATACCGCCACGAAGATTTTGAATACCTAATTTTTCCAGTTCAGTGAACATTGTTGCTGTTGCTGCACCAACATCCTCACTGCTATGCATGGCCATTGTTTTGCTTCTCACTCTTTCTAAGCCTGCTTCTATCCTTGCTTCTTTTGCCTGTGCTTCGGCCTGTTGCAGATCCTTATACCGTTTATAAGTAAGACTAATTACAGTTGTAAAGCGGCGATATATTGTTAATTCGTCTTCCGTTAATTCCTTTTCCGTCCATGCATATACATCGCCTTCATTAAACATAAAATAATAACCAAACTGAGCTTCATCTTGTGAATAATCCAGGTAATCGATCTGTGGCTTTAACACCTGGTAATATTCTTTGATTTGATTGCCTCTCAAAACAGCATGATATTCTTTTTGTACCAACCAACTTTCAAAAACGCCATCCAATACAGGGTGTCCTGCCATTTTTATTTTGCCAATGATTTCTATTGAATCTCCCTCGCCAGTTGTATTCATCGTAGTTAGTTCAGCCATTCGACTCTCTTTATCCATTAAAGCCACTCCACATCTTATCGGTACTACACTTAAAGATTTTAGTTCACGATAAAATACACTTAGCGTTTCTGCCAGATCTTTTGAGCTGTGCATAGCCATAGCTTTTGCACGAACTCTCTCAAGACCAACTTCAATTTGTGCTTCTCTTGCATTGGCTTCTGCTTTTTGCAGATCGAGAAAACGGGTATACGCCTGATCAAAGACTTTAGAAAATTTTACGAGGATCGCAATAGTCTCATCGGAAAACTTTTCACCATTATAATTATGGATAAAGATGGAAGAATGTTTGGCGATGCCTGTCGCAACAGAATAAGCACGGCCACTTAAAATGAGTTTTTTTCTTTCTTCCGGCAAATATTTGTTATCTGAATTCTCAAACATGTATTCGAAGTACTTATTCTTTAAGTCGTGGTCATAAATTCCTTTGTGAATAGTTTCTCCTTTTTTAACGTCGTTGAAAAAGTCGTTGGCGATCGGGTGATCAAGATAAGGGAGGCGAAAATTAGTTGTATAATCCTGGCCGGGTGCAGCTAACCATAGATCAAAATCGCGGGAACCTTCATGAAAAATATTAATATTGACAGAATCAATATTTTGTAATCCCAATGAGCGGAAATTCTCAAAAACAATTTTTACTACATCCTTCAGCTCTTCGCTTTTATGCATGGCCAACGAACTGGACCGAACTCTTTCGAGTGCTGCTTCTATTTGTGCCTCCCTCGCTTGTGCTTCTGCTTTTTGCAGATCGAGAAAACGACGATAGGTAAGATTGAATACAGATGCAAAACGTTCCAGTATTTGTATTGTTTCTGTTGATTGAAGTTCGTGAGATGTAGCCAATATCCATCCATGTGAGAAGAATGCAAGACTATGAACACGACGATCTTTTATTTGATCAGCCTTTACAACAATTCCCATTTCTTCCCGGGCAAACTTTATCCATTCTTTTAATTCCTCTCCTTGCAAATCTACCACTAATGACTTTTTATGTTCTTTCCATGCCTCATAAGTTTTTGCGATCGTAGTTTTTTCATTTAAACGGGCACTAAAACTATTATCAAGATGACTGCCTTGCTGATCAGTTGTCCAAAAATTAACCACCCCGTTTACTTCATCTGCTATACCAATAGCAATACGATCAGGAATTCCACCAAGCTCACTTAACTGATGAAAGAGCACTTGGGCTGTCTCAGCCAGCTCCTCGCTCTTATGCATAGCCATTGTTCTTGCACGAACTCTTTCTAATGCTAATTCGATCTGTGCTTCTCTTGTTTGCGCCTCCGCTTGTCTCAAATCGAGAAAACGAGTGTAGGTCATTTCAAAGACCTTGGCAAACCGAATTACTGTTTGCTGATCATCCTGTGAAAAATAATCTGTAGCAAGTATAAGAAGGTAGCCGCTGGAAAAATTTGCACAATGAAAAACTATCCTGTCAGGTAATCGGGAGAAAACGTTTTCAACAACGAAAGAAGGAACATAATCAGATAAAAACCTGTGATGTTCTTTATTAGCTTCTCCCTGTATCGATAAAATATGGAGCGGTTTTTTTTGTTTCCAATCTTCATATCTTTTGTTCAATACATGATCACCTGTTAAGGGAAAGTCCATTGAGTTGGGAAGAAGCGTACCATCCGGAAGAACTGTCCAGGCAGTTTGTGAATTCTTTTCTTCATTAATAAACATATAACCGCATAGAATGGTATTGATGCCGAGAGTCCCGAATTCGTTATAAAGCAGCTGTGCGGCTTCGGCGAGTTCATCACTCTTTTGCATTGCCATTGTCCGTGCACGAACTCTTTCCAATGCCAGCTCGATCTGGGATTCTCTTGCCTGTGCTTCAGCCTGTTTCAGATCATTGAAACGTGTATAGGTAAGATCAAAAACTTTAGCAAATCTAAGCAATATATCAAAGTGTTCGTTTGATAAAGGTTCTAGTGATGCTAATGTCAAATTGCCGAAACTATTAAATGACGAATTTAAATAAACTCTCCCCGGAGCTTTCATACCTGCAATTACAAAATCAGGTAAGTGTGAAAGTTCAGTTTCGACGAATAAAAAATCGTCCCAATCTTTCTTAACTGCACCTTCTAAAACATACACCCATTTTAATTTTTTTTCCTGCCATGCTTTTAAATAAGCTGCATAAGGAGGGTGTTCATGATTTTGTATGCGCAAACCAATTGGCTCTGTTGGCGCTTCAGAATTTGCCATCCACCAAACTGAATCATTTGACCTGGGATCGTAGATCATGATGAGGCAACGTGTGAGAACTATATCAAGTTTTGTAAGTTCTGTAAATACTGTACCTATTAATTCTTTTAACTCATCCGAATTCTGCATCGCCATTGCCCTGCTTCTCACTCTTTCCAATGACGCTTCTATTTGTGCTTCTCTTGCCTGTGCTTCGGCTTTTTGCAGATCGAGGAAACGGGTGTACGCCTGGCCAAATGCATTTGCAAACCTTCTTAAGATCGCATGCTGTTCATCTGTGAAATTTTTTATATCAAACTTGCCAATTGAAAGCCAGGTATCTTTTAATGATATATTGGAAGTGGTATAACCGGGTTTTGCATATTGAATAACTCTATATTCCTCCGGTACATCCTTAAAAATCGTTTTGGTAAAAAGATGATCCAGCCATGTGTCCTTGGTTTGTTTATCCAGGGTCACTACAATAAAATCTTTGCCGCCATTTGTAAATTCATTAATGCTTGCAGCCGAAGTAGTAAATACAGGATGATCAAAATATGGGATAAACACCCTCGCAGAAATTGGCGAAGCCCCCGGTATGACGGCGAAATTCCAAATATCGATCCCTTCAGAAATAGCAAATCCACTTGCGCCGAAATTGACCCAGTCAATATCAAAACCAAGATGAACGAATTGCTCACCTATTACATTAATTATATCCGCAAACTCCGACGGTTTTTGCATTGACATCGTTTTTGCCCGAACTCTTTCCAAACTCAACTCGATCTCTGTTTCTCTTGCCTGGGCTTCGGCCTTTTGCAGATCAAGGAAACGGGTATAGGCTTGTTCGAAAACATTTGCGAAACGTTTGAAAATTGAATTTTCTTCATCAATAAAGGCAGTAATATCATACCTGCCAACACTAAACCAAATATTTTTCGTTTGAAAAACCGAACGGGCTAACCCTTTAGAACTGTAAACAAATTGTTTTCGTTCTTCAGGACTGTTTCTTGCAATTGTGTTTTCGAAGAAATGATGGAAAAAAATATTTGTTTGTTCCCGGGTATATACATCAGTATAAAAATCGTTTCCTTTTGCTTCTTCTTCTGTTATCCGGTTAAAAATTGGATGGTCCAAATATGGAACGTGTATCAACGCCGGGTAAGCTTGTTCAGGAGTTGAAAGCCATAGATCCCAACTACCATCGGGATTAATTTTAGCAAAATTGGAAACATTAAATTTTAAGTCTAATACCGACAATTGTTCTGTCACTACTTTAATGACCTCATGCAGATCATCACTTTTATGCATTGCCATTGAACGGCTTCTTACTCTTTCCAATGCTGCTTCGATCTTTGCTTCTCTTGCCTGCGCTTCTGCTTTTTGTAGATCTAGGAACCTTGTGTAGGATTGTTCAAAAACTTTTGAAAATCGTTGCAGAATTTTTAATTGTTCTTCAGTTAAATGACCTGGCCCCCAATGTATCGCTCCGTATTTCATGAACGCATGAGAAAATGTAACAGATCCCATTTCCCGCATCCATTTTTTATCGCTTTCAGGAAAATCCTTATACCCTGTTGTGAAGTAATGTTTATCAATAGTTTTCTTTTCTTCTCCGGTCAGCGTGTATACCAAAAACTTTTCTTCTCTTTTCCAGTCATCCAATAAAGCATCATGATAAGGATGTTTAAAATAGGGAACATAACAGCTTTTCAAATTTTTGTCTTCTGAAAATCCGGTCCATTGTTCCGTATCACCAGTTTCTTTATCAATAATCATGATAGTGCTTCCACCCTCAAAGCCGAGTTTCAGCAATTCTTCATTTAACGAAACTGCGATGCCAGTAACTTCCTCACTTTTGTGCATGGCCATCGTCTTACTTCTTACTCTTTCCAATCCTGTTTCGATCTGTGCTTCTCTTACCTGCAGTTCTGCTTTTTGCAGATCAAGAAATCTTGTATAGGTCTGTTCGAAAACTTTTGCGAAGCGTTTAAGTATAGTTGCTTTCTCTTCTGAAAGAGGTTCAGGCCCGAGTACCTGCAACGAACCATAAGTTGTAAATGCTGTTGAAAGCTTTATGGATTCCAATCCAATCATAAATTGTTTAGCTGGTTCCGGTACATTCCTGAAATCAGTTTGCGTAAAGAATATTTTATCAAATTTTTCCTTTTCCTTTCCTGTGTATTCAAATACTGCATACTTCACGCCATTACGCCATGCTGTGAACTGATCTTCCTGGTAGTGATGATTCAAACGGGGTACTTGATAACTCTCGGGGAATATTTTCTGCGTAAAGCCTGACACCCAAAATTGCTCATCTCCTGTGTCTTTATCAATAATGATGATATTGCAGGCCTGCGATACAAAATCCAGTTCTTGTAATTGCTGATTAATAATGAGAACAGCTTCACGAAGCTCATCACTTTTCTGCATCGCCATAGTTCTGGCACGAACTCTTTCTAACGCCAGCTCAATTTGTGCTTCTTTTGCCTGTGCTTCGGCTTTTGCAATATCAATATATCGCTGATATGATAGATTGAAAACATTTCTGAACCTCTCGAGAATTTCAATATGCTCTTTGGATGCAGGTTTAAAAGTTGAAATGCTCAGCCCTCCCATTCCGATAGAGTAAGAATAATAGTAAACCGCTTTTGCTTTATTCAGTTTTGGATCAGGTAAATGACCAACCTCTTCTCTATATTTTCTCCACGCCTTTATTTCTTTTTCAGTAATGACGATCTCGGCAAAAGCATCATTGGCTTTTTTTAATTGATCAACCCAGCTCTGTACTTTTGGGTCACTTTTATAATCTACTTCTACAACACCGGTAACATCATAATCAGAATAATAATAACTCGTAAGAGTTTCCTTTACATCACTAATAATAATGATCTCTGTATTGCGGAGATCGGCAAACCCGAGTGATCTTAATTCGGTAAATAATATTTCGCCTATGCCGGATAGATCTTCCGGCTTGCGCATGGCCATTGCAACGGCTCTCACTCTTTCGAGTGCTGTTTCAATTTCAAGTTCACGGTTTTTGTTTTCTAATTCTTCAGTTCGTCTTTTTACAGCATCACGCAGCTGAATGTTCTCAGCTTTTATTTTATCAGTATTTACTTGTTCTCCTTCTTCTGTTTTTGAGTCAGGAAAAGATCCATGCTGATGGATCACTTTCCATTTATTATTTTTCTTATGAAACAAGCTTGATATCCGGGCCGGGCCATAGAAGGTCCATTGGTCATCTATCAACAAATAAAAATCTGAATTTTCATTGACCATAACTCCTTTTTCAACAGGCATCACTTTTATCTTCCTGTTCCGGAATTCTGCCTTACCCGTTATTTGTGCGGCAGTAGCTTTATAATATTTAACAGCGGCTTTTTTGTTGCTGAATATTTCTCCCGCAGCAGAACCAATTATATAACAACTCTCATCCAGTATTGATGCAAAGGTTCGCATATCACCTCTGAGATAAGCGTTCCACACCTCACTGTATGTCTTTAAAATTTCTGCTTCCAGTTTTTTGGTCAGTTTCATTTTTCGTTGTTAACTGGTATGCTAATGATAAATACTGTTCCTTCTCCATCTTTTGTTTCCACTTTTATCTCTCCACCATGTCCCTTTGTAATTATATCATAGCTCAACGATAAACCGAGACCTGTTCCTTGTCCGGCTGGCTTGGTGGTAAAGAATGGCTGAAATATTTTATCCAATACTTTTTGAGGAATACCATTGCCGTTATCTCTTACGCTGATCAAAATTTTATCGCCTGCTTTTTTTGTACTCACCATAACTATTGGTTCGTAGTTGTCTCCTTGCTGCTGCTTTTTTTCGCTAACGACATAAAAAGCATTAGTAATTAAATTCAGAATCACACGGCCGATATCCTGTTGTATCACGTTTATAGCTGGAATTGTATTATCGAAATCAGTCTTCACATCAACATTAAACGATTTTTCTTTTGCCCGCATACCATGATATGCAAGACGCAAATATTCATCAGCCAATGCATTGATATCAGTCGGTTCTTTTTTACTGGTGCTGCTACGTGAATGCTGCAGCATGCTCTTCACGATCGCATCGGCCCTTTTACCATGAAAAATTATCTTTTCTTCATTCTCTTTTATATCATTTGCTATTTCTATTGCCTGTTGTTTATTGTCTTGCCCGAGTTCTGTCTTTAATTCATCAATTAATTCAGCGTTTACTTCAGAAAAATTATTTACAAAGTTTAATGGGTTTTGAATTTCATGTGCAATACCCGCGGTTAATTCACCGAGTGAGGCCATTTTTTCCGACTGTACCAGTTGATTCTGAGTCGTCTTCAAAGTAGCCAGCGTGGTTTCCAATTCATTTTTTTGCTGGGATAAAAGAACGTTTGCTTTTTTTCTTTGAAGACTATTGCGATATAAAATAATTGCAATGATTAAAAAAACCGCTAGTCCTGTGATCAATCCCCACATTCTATATTTTACACGTTCCTTAATTTTTGCATCTTCAATTTCCGACAGCCGCTGTTGTTCATTAAAATCTATATTTTGAAATTCCTGTGTTTGTTTTTTATTGAACAAACTATCATTTATTTTAATGATCAATGCCTGGTATTTTACGGTGCTGTCATTATTTCCTACAAGTTGGTAATAATGGTTAAATCCTTTATAAGACCGTAACAATAATTCAGGAACATCCAGGTTTCTTGCAGCTATAAGGGCATCGTTTATATGCGGAAAAGCAGAGTCTTTTTTCCCGGCCTGAAAATAATAATCTGCAAGTAAAATATTACTTGCCACCACGCCCCTGAAATAACCATTTTCTGCACTTGCCACTAAAGACTTCCTGTAATATTCATTGGCCAATTGTACATTTCCTTTGGCTGCGTAAATGCGTCCCATATTTAAAAGCACACTTCCCAAATATCTTTTAAATCCTGTTTGCATCACCAGCTCATAAGCGAGTTGTTCGCTTATTAAAGCAGAATCAACTTTTTTTAAACTCAAATAAGCACGGGCCATCGTCATGTTGATAATACTTTGTAAGGGACGATTACCCGACAATTCTGCATTATATCTTCCCAGCTCGTGATGGGTCAATGCTTTTTCATAATTTTCTGAATTAGCATATAACACTCCCATGATCTGGTGTGCAAAGGCCAGGTCACTGAGCCTTTGTTTATGTGGCGGGGCAATGCGATACATCAGGTCATCATCTCCGGGAAATTTTCCAACCAACACTTTTTGTTCGCTTTTAGGGTTTTCCAGGATCGCCATGCATGTAAGAAGCGTTTGTAAAGACCGTGGGAAATTGGCCCTGTTCAAAAGTGAATAACCCATTTCTCTTAAGGCACTGCCTTCATCCAGCTTAAGATCTAGTTTGCGGGCAACCTTCAATGCCTTTTCTGCATAAACATAAGAGCTGTCGGGATTTAATTCAGAATAGCTTCTTGCAATATTTCTAAGAAGGATCAATTGAAGAGTGTCATTATTAATGATGCTCGCTTTTCTTTTAAAACTGTCAATATAAGCCTGCTGGGCAACAGTGGATATTGAAATAAAAAAGAAAACAAGACAATAAGAAAAATGTTTTTTCATTTGTATAAAAATTATTTCATGGGTAAACTTATGGTGAATGCAGAACCTTCCCCTTCTTTTGTTTCCACTTTTATTTCGCCATCATGTCCTTTTGTAACTATATCATAGCTCAATGATAAGCCTAATCCCGTTCCTTGCCCCGTTGGTTTGGTGGTAAAGAATGGTTGGAATATTTTATCTAACACTTTTTGCGGGATACCATTTCCATTATCTATCACTTTTATTTCAACTGCCCCCAAACCCCCTAAAGGGGGCTTAACAGCTTTAGTACTGACGGTAACCATTGGCTCATATCCATTGCTGACAGTTCGTTTCTTTTCCGTTACAGCATAAAAAGAATTATTTATCAAATTAAGTATTACTCTTCCTATTTCCTGCGGAACGATATTTATTTTGGTTATAGACGGATCCAGATCAGTTTCAAATTTTGCATTAAAGAATTTATCCTTTGCTCTCAATCCATGATAAGCAAGCCGGAGATATTCTTCTGCCAATACATTTATATCTGTGGGCTCTTTTTGACCTGTGCTTGTCCGGCTATGCTGCAGCATTCCTTTTACAATTGCATCAGCTCTTTTTCCATGATGTAAAATTTTCTCCAGGTTTTCTTTTACATCCACGGCAATTAATTTTGCTTCTTCCGCATTTCCTTTTTCCAATTCAGCTTTCATTTCTTCCAGCAATTCATTACTTACATCAGAAAAATTATTTACAAAATTCAATGGATTTTGTATCTCATGTGCAATGCCTGCTGTCAATTCACCTAACGATGCCATTTTCTCTGCCTGTACCAGTTGCTTTTGGGCGGCCTGTAAGTTAGATAATGCATCTTCGGCTCTTTTCTTTTCTTCTTTTAATTTCACCAGGTCAATTCGTGCCTGCGACAGATCTTTAAACCTTGAGTAAGCTAAAGAAAAAACGGATGCAGCACGGCTTAATAGTCTCCAGCTTTCATTTGATATTTCTCCCGGCGCTGCAGCACCAATATATCCGTGTGAGAATTTATAAAGATGATAAGTGCGATCAGGAATTGTTTCACCATAAAAACCGCTGAATACAGGGGAATGTTTATAACAATTGTCGATCCATTCCCTGCGATTAACTCCTTGCATCACGATGGAAGTTTGCTTTTGGTTTGAAGTATAAAACTTTTGCATCTCCCTTCCTACCCAGGTGTCATTAAGGTTAAGTTCAAAATGATCAGAAACCATTCGCTTTTCAGTGGCAACCGGATCTTTTAATGCATACCAGCATTCTACCTTTTCAGAATTATCAGGATGAATATATATACTGCTTGTTTCTAATTCTTCAACACCCAGCAATCCCATTTCATTTCTCAATACTTGTGCAACATCTTTTAATTCTTCGGGTTGTTGCATCGCTAATGCTCTTGCACGAACTCTTTCCAATGCCACTTCTATTCTTGCTTCATGTGCTTTTGTTTCAGCAACTGTCAGATCAAGAAAACGAGTATAAGTAAGATCGAAAACGCCGGCAAATCTTTCCAATAATTGTATTGATTCCTGCGGTCGTGGTTCATGAGTGGTAAGACCGATCACACCTTTTGAAAAACAGGCAACGGTTTGTACCCTTCTGTCACTCATTACACCTTCGATAAGCGGAATACCGACTCCTTATAAGAAAGTAAGATATTTATTCAATTCATCGCCGGTAAGATCTATTACCACTGACTTTGCTTTTGCTTTCCATGCTGTAATTATTTTACTGATCACGGTTGGTTCATCCACCGACGCCCTGAAAAGTTTATTTAACTGGTTACCTCCCTGGTTAGTTCCCCACAGATCTACCCAACGTTCATCATCATCAAAAGTTGCGATAAAAATTCTTTCAGCTTCTTCGCCCAATCCTTTGAATTGTTGAAATAAAACAAATGCAGCAGTTGAAAGATCTTCACTTTTCTGCATTGCCATTGTACTTGCACGAACTTTTTCCAGCGCCGCTTCGATCCTTGCTTCCCTTGCTTGTGCTTCTGCTTTTTGGAGATCAAGAAAACGTTTATAAGTAAGATTAAACACATTGGCAAATCGTTTCATTACCGTTTTTGCTTCATCAGTAAAAGCAGTATCGAGAAAAGCAAATAAAGAACCATCCTGGAATACAGCATTAAAATAGTATTGCTGTTGATCTTTTTTTTCTATTGTAAAAGTTGCAGAAACCGGTTGTTGAAAATTTGTTTTTGTTATTGACTTGTAATAGTTGATAAGATCGTCATTTTGCAAGACATAAGAAAAGTCTTCAAGTTTCAGCCATGCGTCATATGCGCCTTTCAGTAAAGGATGAATATCCAGTGATTCATCTCCTGATACCTCAATGGTGTTGCCATGGTCAGATTTTATAGTGATCCATATATCCCCTCTCGGTTTCTTTTTATCTAATATTGCTATCCCACACCTGATCAATCCCAGGTTCAGTTTATCCAATTCTTCAAAAACCGTTGCTACTGCCATTTTTAAATCATCACTTTTGTGCATGGCCATCGCTTTTGCTCTTACTCTCTCCAAAGCTGCTTCAATCTTTGCTTCTCTTGTTTGCGCTTCGGCATTTTGCAGATCCATCATGCGGGTATAAGCATGATCAAGTGCTTTTGTAAATCTTTTTAAAATTTTCTCTTTGTCAGCAGGAAGTGGAGCATTACCTGCAGCCTGCAACGAACCATACTTCATAAAAACATCAGTGAGAAAAACATGATCAAAACTTCGCATCTTATCTTTTATTTCCTGGGGAAAATGCTTAAGATCAGTTTGAGTAAACAGATGTTCATCCCAGCTTTTTTTCATTTCACCTTCCAGGATGTGTTGATAGGAATCAACGCCATTTTTCCATTTTTTAAGCAGATCATTGCTAAACGGGTGATCGATGATCGGCAGAATATTACGCTGAGGAAGTTCAACATCACCAAATCCCCGACTCCACCATTCGATGACATTATTCTTAATGTCATATATCGAAACAAGTACCTGGTAGAATCCAAAATCAAGTTCTTCAAACTGTTTATACATCAAGCCAACGACATCTGCCAATTCATCACTTTTCTGCATTCCCATTGTCCGGGCTCTTACTCTCTCTAATGAAGCTTCAATCTTTGCTTCTCTTGCCTGTGCTTCTGCTTTTTGTAAATCAAGGAAACGAGTATAGGCCTGTTCGAATACTTTTCCAAAGCGTTGAAGAATGTCATTATCAGCGGCTGAAAACTTTTTTCCAAAATGGTTAATAATAAAAATACTGGTATGTTGAGATACATAACAGGATCTGGTATATCCCCCCGGACTTGAAAGGGTGTCGTCTTTCTGTTTAGCATCAAGCTTTGACCAAGGCTCATGTTTAAATAAAAAGGTAAAAAAATCTTTTTTCTCTTTCTGTGTGTATTCTTCGGTAAAAAATCCGGGAACACTTTTTATTCTGTTTATAAGATTGGTAGAAAATGGATGTTCATAGAGCGGAATGCGTACTTCTTCTGAAGTTTCAGCCGTACCCCCAGATCCCCAACAGCAGAGTACTGTATCAACGTCTTTATTAATAGCAATAAATGAACCTCCATTAATAGCAATATTCAAATTAAGTAATTCTTTATGCACCGTGTGGATGACCTCTTGTAATTCGGAAGTATTGTGCATGGCCAG
>JBIOVR010000249.1:0-30116 GCA_044867875.1 Chitinophagaceae bacterium | reverse complement strand
TGTAATATCACCAACACCAAACTTGCTTTCATTCCAACCGCCGAAAGAGAAAGGTTCACGAGGCACTGGCACTCCTACATTCACACCGATCATTCCTGCACTTGCATGATCAATGATATATCTTGCCAAACCGCCATTTTGTGTAAACACGGATGCAGCATTCCCATAAGGATTTGCATTTTCAATTGCTAATGCTTCATCAACTGTGTTTGTTCGCATAATAGAAATAACAGGACCGAAAATTTCTTCTTTCGCCACACTCATTTCAGGTTTTACAAAATCAATAACTGTAGGCCCAACATAAGTTCCGTTTTCTTTTCCTTCTACTTTAGCATTTCTTCCATCTACTAAAATTTTTGCACCATCTCTTTCCGCTTCTCCAATATATCTTTCAATACGTTCTTTACTTTCTTTACTTATCACAGCACCCAAATTTTTTCCGGGTATGATCTTTCTTGCTTCATCAACTATCTTTTCAATGATGTGATCAATATTTCCAACTCCTACCATTGCACTTGCCGCCATACATCGCTGACCGGCGCAACCACTCATGCTTGCCGCCACATTCTGTGCTGTCATATCTGCTTTTGCATCGGGCAAAACCATCAAATGATTTTTTGCGCCACCCAATGCCAATGCTCTTTTGAATTTTTGGGTTGCTCTTTGATAAACGATCTTAGCAACCTTAGTAGAACCGACAAAAGAAACAGCTTCAATACCCGGATGATCGCAAATAGCTTCTACTATTTCACTGTCACCATGAACAATATTAAATACACCATCAGGTAAACCTGCCATTCTTAATAGTTCTGCTAATTTTCCAACACTAAGCGGAACTTTCTCTGATGGTTTTATCACCATACAGTTTCCTAACCCAATTGCATTTGGAATTGTCCAGTTGGGAACCATGCTTGGAAAATTGAAAGGAACGATAGATGCAACAACACCAAGTGGTACATGTTCTGTTCTGCATTCAACGCCTTTGCTTACTTCCAGCACCTCACCTGTTACTAATTGTGGTAATGAGCAGGCAAACTCAGTAAGCTCGATACATTTTTCAATTTCTGCCGTTGCTTCGCCAATTGTTTTTCCATTTTCTTCGCTTACTAATGCAGCCAATTCCTGGAGGTTTTGTTCCATTAAATATTTGTACTTATAAAAAACCTGTACCCGTTCTTTTATTGGCGTATGACTCCATTTCGGAAAAGCAGCTTTAGCAGCTTTCACTGCATTATCCAGATCCTTAGAAGTTGACATCGGTACTTTGGAAAGTAAATTGCCATCAAGCGGAGATATAACATCAAGTGTACGGTCAGATCCAGCATCGACAAATTTCCCGTTTATATAGTTCTGAACAGGCGAGTATTTCATGATGAAAGAAGGATTAATAATGTGACTTTGAAAACAAGTAACAATTTAATTGATTTTTCCCAGAATTTAAACAACCACAAACACGCAAGGCACTCTGAAACACGGAGTTTTACCTTGTTATCCTTTGTACTCGGTGACTAGAAGTAAAAAAACAATAAAAGGTTGCTAAAAGGCTCAATATTGAAGAAATACGGAAGACGCTTTCTTCATCAACTCCTTAATTTTGGAATGATGTCTTTCACTTACCTGCCATACAGGCAAACGGAAATAATTTCCGCATAAACCCATTTCAGAGAGATAAGCCTTTACACCACTTGGGCTGCCTTCAGCAAACATGGAGGCGATAATATCAGTGTATTTATAATGTAGTTTTTGTGCTTCTTCAAAATTTCCTTCCAGGCAAAAGCGAACCATATCGGAATAATCTTTTGGATAAGCATTGGCAACAACTGAAACCAATCCATCTGCTCCTGCTGCTATCATCTGCAACGTGATCGGATCATCACCGCTGATGACCAGAAAATCTGCAGGTCTATTTTTTATGATATAGTTGATCTGTGCAAAATCACCGCTGGCTTCTTTTGTTGCAAATATGTTTTTACACTCGTTTGCAATTCTTACTTGTGTTTCACCTGATACATTCATTCCTGTACGTGAAGGAACATTATACATCATGATCGGTAAAGGCGTTGCTGCATCCAGTGCTTTATAATGCTGAAACAATCCTTCCTGGTTTGGTTTGCTGTAATAAGGAGATACTGAAAGAATAGCATCATAACCTGTGAGATCAAAAGTTTTAAATCCTTCGATCACTTCATGAGTATCGCTACCACCAATACCGGCAATGATCGGAACTCTGCCCGCCGTTATTTTATTTACAAATGAAAATACTTCCTGTTTCTCTTTACCATGAACTGTTGCACTTTCACCTGTTGTACCAAGTACAACAAGGTATTCACACTTGCCATCAATAATATGATTGATGACTTTTTCAAATGATGGCCAGTCAATACTGCCATCTTGTGTAAATGGAGTAACAATTGCCACACCAGTACCACGAAACATTTCACGAAGAGACATGAGAAATTTTAAATTTTAAATTTGAGATTTTAAATTGATGCACAAAGTTACTAAAAGTACCGCCGACAAAGTCGGGATGCTGCAACAATAATAATAAAAGATGAATAGACTTGATGCAGTACAAGAGTGCGACGCAAGAGAAGCTAAATAGTAATTCAATAGCCGGGAACCAAGAACTATAAACTACCAACTAAAGACTAACTCGCCTCTTCCCAGAATCCCATTTTTCCAAACTTCACTATTCGCTGGCTCACTCTTTCTTCAGCAGGTATTTGCTTTAATTCTTTTATTACAGGTATCAAAAAATTCTTCAATATTTCCGCCGACTGACTATAATCCCAATGTGCACCACCATCAGGCTCGGGAATTATTCCATCGATCAATCCAAACTTTAACATGTGATCGGCAGTAAGACGAAGTTGCTCTGCTGCTACTTCTTTTTTATCCCAACTGCGCCAAAGAATAGATGAACAACTTTCAGGACTGATCACTGTATACCAGGTATTCTCCATCATATAAACCCTGTCGCCCACACCAATACCTAAAGCACCCCCACTTGCTCCTTCACCAATGATGACACAGATCACCGGTACTTTGAGACGTATCATTTCATAAATATTCCGGGCAATTGCTTCGCCTTGTCCTCTCTCCTCCGCTTCCAAACCAGGAAAGGCGCCGGGAGTATCGATCAAAGTAATGACAGGCTTATTAAATTTTTCAGCAAGCTTCATTAATCGCAGCGCTTTGCGATAACCTTCAGGATTTGCCATTCCGAAATTCCGCATCTGACGCATCTTGGTATTGATACCTTTTTGCTGACCAACGAGCATCACAGTTTCTCCATCCAGGTTTGCAAAACCGCCGATCATAGCTTTATCATCTTTCACATTGCGATCGCCATAGAGTTCAAGAAAACACTTGGTCATTTTCTCAATGTACTTCATGGTATATGGCCGGTCTGGATGGCGGCTTAACTGTACCCGTTGCCAGCTTGTAAGATGTTGAGTGATCTCCTTTCTTTTCTGCGCAATGCTCTCTTCCAACTGGCGGATAGGTTCCGTCATATCCATCTTGTTCTTCTCTGCATCGTGCTTATACTTTTCTATTGTTTCGATCAGATCCTTGATAGGCTTTTCAAAATCAAGAAACTGTCGGTTAGCATTGGACGGCATAGGCTGAAAATGAATGGCGAATGTAAGAATAAAATAATAATAGCGTTACGGGCCTTCCAGCGGCATAATGATTGCGACATCCCTTCTATGAAACAACTTATAATCCTGTTGCTGGCATTCATGATCTCAGCCAGGAATCACGGCCAGATACCTCATATCATCGATTCTTTAAATATTTCAAAAATGGCAATTGATACAACGTTTTCCCGGCCTTATGCATTGATCGCAGGTGGAAGCAAAGGCATTGGATATGCTCTTGCAGAAGCTTGGGCAAAACGCAACTACAATCTTATTCTTATTGCAAGGCATTGGGATAGTCTTGAAACTGCAAAGCATAAATTAGAATTAGCTTATGGCATTCATGTTGAATTACTTTCTTATGATCTGAGTCGTGAAGAGTCCGCAAAAGAAATTGCTATATGGTGTAGTGAAAGAAATATTCCACTTAAAGTTCTTTGCAATGTAGCCGGAGCAGGAGGTGCACGTGATTATCTTAGCACCACACTTGATTCCCTTCGTTATATGGTGAGATTGAATATAGAATCATGTATGGCACTAACCTTCACTTTACTTCCCTTATTAGAAAAAAACTCACCATCTTATATAATCAATGTAGCAAGCATGGCAGGCTTTGCTCCAATACCTATAAAAAATATTTACTCCGCCACTAAATCAGCTGTTATTTTTTTTAGTTACTCTTTGCATTACCAGTTAAAGGATAGAGATATCAATGTAAGTTGCCTTGCACCCGGACCTGTATATACAAAGCCCGAGATCGTTGCAGAAACAAAAAAGCAATTGGGGAAATTTGGCGACCAAATGGCCAGGACTCCGCAAAAGGTTGGAGAAAAAGCAGTACGAAAATCACTAAAAGGAAAAAGGATCATTGTACCCGGATTTTTAGCAAACGTGATGTCAGGAGTTTTAAGAATATTACCGAGAGGAACAGCCGCATCGATTTATAATAAGGTTGGGAAAACTGATTTTTAGAATGGGTCTCCATGAGTTTTTTTAACCAATGTCCTTATCAATGAAGGGAAATATCTTCCTAATCGTATCACTAAATTAGTAAGTCGTGGATCATTTAATAATCGCTGAAGCATACGTCCCATTCGTAATCGATTTGAAAATAATTTATTCCATTGAGCGGAATAATTTTGTTCCATTTGCTCTCTCGAAATAGTTCCTTTCAAAAATTCCTGAATTTGTCCGGCACCAATTTTACTTGCATGCAGTGCCATACTCATCCCATTGCCACATAAAGGTGTGATCATTCCTGCTGCATCGCCGATCATCAATACATGATCTTCTATCAAATTCTTTTTATCAAAACTTATTTGCGAAATAACAACGGGTTCTTTCCATAGCATTTCACATTCGTCAAATATCTTTTTCAAATGTGGATTTGCTGAAAGGATCGTTTGTTCCATCTTTTTAATATCATTGCCGCTGCTATGTAAATTGTCTGCAACAGTAAGATAACAGAAGCAATACTGTTCATTTTCAATTTTTGAAATACCACAATACCCTTTTTTGAAATTATGAAGTGCGATCAGGTCATCGGGGAAATTATATTTGATATGATATTTTATCCCGATATAATTATTGAGTTTATTCTTTTTTGCCAAAACAAATGGTCGCTTCCATTTAACATCAAGATTACTTCTTTTACCAAAACAACCGACCGCTACTTTCGATTTGAAACTCCCTATCGTTGACTGAATATTAAATGTATCGTTGGAAAAATTGACATCGTTAACACGAGTTTGTTCAAATAATACAACCCCGGACTGTTTTGCTATTTGGGCTAAAGAATGATCAAGCTTGTAACGACTGACACCAAAACCACCCAATGGCAATTCCTGTTCAAATGAATTTCCATTTTTTGCAGATACGCTTAGTCTTTTGATATGTGATACATTCAACGATTTGAGATCAACTCCAAGGCTTTGCAAAAAATCCCATGACTCCAAACTTATATATTCACCACAGACACGATGAAATGGATATTGTTCTTTTTCAAATAGAATAACTCTGTGACCGTCTTTAGCCATTTGAATTGATAAAGAAAGACCGGCAAGTCCGCCGCCAACAATGGCAAGATCGTATGTGAGATCATCTTGCAAGTTGTTATATGGAGTTTGAAATAATTAAGTGGATAAAATAAATGTTTCGATCGTAAGACCGGGGCCAAATGCCGCACCAAATATATTGTTGGATTGTTTTTTATCCAATGCCTCCTGTATACGTTTTAACACAAAGAGAATTGTGGGAGAAGACATATTACCATATTCATTTAATACATCATAGCAAGGCTGCAACTGACCATTGGTAAATCCAAGACTATTATGCACAGCTTCCAATATTTTTTTTCCGCCGGGATGAATACACCAATGAGTTATATCTTCTTTATCCAGATTTGTTTCTTTCAGGCATTCATTTACAATGCCATTAAAATCTTCTTCAATTAATTCAGGAATATAACCACTGAGGGTTAAAAGAAATCCAGTGGAGGATAATTCCCAAACCATTTCCTGTTTGCTTTTAAATGATACAGAAGAATAAAAATGATCAATATTCAACCCTTCTGTTTCATTATTACCGGTAACAAGCATCGCAGCAGCGCCATCACTGAATAATATGGCACTGGAAATATTATCAGGATTGTATTTATTTTGAAAATGAAGCGTACATAATTCAACACATACAATTAAAACATTTGCCTTTGCATCAGCTTTACAAATTACATCGGCAAGTTTTAAAGCATGTATTGCTGCATAGCAGCCCATGAAATTTATAGATGTTCGCCAGGTTGTAGCAGGCAAATTCAATAACTCGATCAATTCAAGATCAAGACCCGGAGCACTCATACCCGTACAACTAACCGTTATAAGATGAGTGACAGGCTGATCCTGAAAATCAGCAAGACAATTATTGATAGCTTTTAATGATAATGGAGCTGCATGTTCCCGAAAGTTTTTCATTCTTTTTTCAATAGAAGGAACAGGTTCCAGGTTCTCTGTTGGAGTAAAGAATTTCCATTCGTCAGCAGAAACACTATAATCAGGTAAAACAGAATAACGGGTTTGAATGCCACTGTGCTTGTAGAGAAATTTTAGTTTTCTTTTTTCTATTTCGTTTATTGCATAAACGCGGCTCATAAACTCAAAGATCTTTTCTTGTTCATGCCGGTACTCGGGTACAGCCGTTCCTATTGAAATAATTTTACTCAAACCACCTCCATATTAATAAGATCAAAAAAGAAATATTCGTACAGGTTGCCGCCAGCCAGTTCATCTTCATCGTATTTTTAAAATTGGCTGCTTTACTGTTTCTGTAAACCAATACAAACCACCTTATGAAATAAACGACAACGGGAATAAAAAAGATGCCAATCACCAATAATTGATCCCCGCGGTTGTTGCTGATAAAAAATTGTGCCATGAATACCCATGCTAAAATGTAAACAATGGCGCAGAATATAAATGTACCGATATAACCTAACTTATAACTGATCGTATTCACTCCATCGTCAAGATCCTGTTTATGCTGATATATCTGGGTTAATGGATAAAAGCCGCCAACTAACAGTGAACATATAACCATACCCTGCCATGGGACTGTAATATTTTGTTCTGCGTTGCTGCCATAATAAACCAACCAGAAAGTAACAGCACCCTGGAACAGGATCACGATAAAATACCCGAGATATGGATATTTTTTTAACCGAATGCCCCGGTAACTATAGGCCTTTGATGCGCCGATATAGAAAAGAATAACAAGAGTAAAGACCGGACCAATAAACAAGCTCAACAAAATACCAATTAAATCCAAAACAACGGTTACCAAAAAAAGTTGAGGTGATGGTGGCGGTGGTTTCTCAAGCCCACCAATACTTTCAGTATCCCGATCCATATAACTGTTATAACCATTACTTGCAGGGTATATCAGAAAATGAATAATCAAAAATATTAACACGGCATTAAACCAATTGATCTCGGGCACTTGTGCCAATGCAAAAAAATAGATGGGAGATAAAAAAAAAGAGAATGGAATGCGCAGCAATTTGATGGTGGAAACATTTATCATCAACCATTGATTAGGTCATGAAAATTACTCAATAATTAGGCCGTATCAATGTGAAAACAAACAATAAAAAGTGTGGTAGGTTATCCACAATAGCAACTGGTAGGAGAAGGTAAATCGTCTAATTGTATGTGATGAGCGGATTATTTCGGAATTTTTATAGCTTTTTAAAGGAAAAACTTTTGGCAACAAAACCGTGCCGGGCTATCTTTGCCATCCCAAAAAATGATGTCGAAAAGACTCATTTAGAGGAACGGATCGGTAGTTCAGTTGGTTAGAATGCCGCCCTGTCACGGCGGAGGTCGCGGGTTCGAGTCCCGTCCGGTCCGCAAAATTCGAAGGTCGTCCCGATCCAAGCGGGGTTCGGTCCACAAAATTTGTAGAGCTCGTTTTTAAGTAGAGATTGACCCTTGGAACAAAACTAACTGCCCAGCGATTCATAATCACTAGGGCAGTTTTATTTTTTAACAACAAAAAATTAGTACCAATGCAGAAAAGAAAAGTGAGGAACGCCTGGTTATTTATATCATCATTACTTATTGGTTTATTTTCTTTCCCCTTTGCATTTGCAAAATCAGTTGAAAAAAGAGCCACGCAATTCAAGAACACGGTATCGAATCTTCATGTCAGCGATCTTATACCTACTTTACCATCCGCTGTTTCTGTTTATGACAGCCTTCGGTTAAATATTACGGGAATAAACAGAGCTGCTTTCGAATTGGCTCAAAAAGGTTTTGAAAAATTAAGAGAGCAAGGTGTTATTTTAAATGATAGCATAATTTCTATCATTGATTTTAGTTTACCCAGCACAGATAAAAGATTATACGTAGTTGATCTTAAAAATTACCATGTTCTTTACAGCACCTATGTAGCACATGGAAAAAATTCAGGAAAAGAAATGGCTAATTCTTTTTCTAACAGTCCTTCTTCAAATAAAAGCAGTCTTGGTTTTTATAAAACATTGGATACTTATAATGGCAAGCATGGCTACTCGCTAAAATTGGAAGGTCTTGAAAAAGGTATTAACGATAATGCTTACGAAAGAGCTATTGTATTTCATGGTGCTAAATATGTAGACCCCAATTATATTTCAAGGCTTGGTTATATTGGAAGAAGCCAGGGTTGCCCTGCTGTTTCACCAAAAGAAGCAACTCCGATAATCAATACTATTAAAAAAGGCACTTGTCTTTTTATTTATTCGCCAAGTACTTCTTATCAACATCAGTCTTCAATTCTTAGTTAAAGAATAAGAGCTTAAAACTCTTTTAAAGAATCAACGGTCATCATTCAATTCTGTAGAATGATGACCGTTGCTGTATAAACAATTGTAAGTAAAAACTATCTCCTTTTAAGCCGAATGTTCCACTTCCCTACGGCTTAGTATCAACTACAACTTTACGGATCTTACCAGTGAACTTATTTGCTCCTTCCTTATAATCACGTGATACGTTGGTCTCACTATCCATGCCCACATCTACTCCTTCATCTGCTGAGAATATAAATGGTTGTGTTTTAGGAATTGTTCCTTCCGCTACTTTTTGATCATCCACATACAAAGTGCATTTGCCACCAGCACCAGGTTTAGCAGCATCAGGAATGAATTCATATTTTATTATATGATGACCAGCTCCCAATGCTTTTGGTGATCCGATATTTGTCCATTCAACACCAAAGAAATTATATTCATGATGAGGTTTTCCGCCCTTCATATACAAAACCCATCCGCCAAAACGGCCAGCTTGTGAAATGATAACACCATTGCTGTTTCCATCTTTTAACTCCACATCTGCAGTAATGGAATACTTTCGGTTTTTAACATTGATAAATGCATTCTCCGAAATTCCTGTCATGCCTTCATACACAGTTAAAGAAGTACGCGGACCCATCAGATCCGGTCGGCCTGCAATAGATGCATCAAACCGTTCCGCTCTTCGATCGTCGATGGGAAATACATGATTTTTTGTAGCCTCTTTATTAAATATTTCCTGTAGTTCTTTTAATTTTTCAGGATTTTTTGCCGCAAGGTTATTGGCCTCGCTAAAATCTTCGTCCACATTATATAATTCCCAAACATCATCTTTCAACGGGGGATTAGTGACCATTAGCCATGGAATAGAATGACGGGTGCAGGCCACCCAGCCATGGTCATAGATTCCCCTGTTGCCAAACATTTCGAAATACTGAGTAGTATGCCGGTCAGCTGCTTTTGCATCATCAAATGAAAACATAAAGGATACACCACTGAAAGGTATTTGTTCTGTTCCGTTAACTGATCCTGGAAAAGGCAAGCCTGCAGCTTCCATCACTGTTGGTGCTATATCAGTAGCATGAGTAAACTGTGATCTTATCTCTCCTTTTGCTTTTATACCATTTGGCCAATGCACAACCATTCCATTTCTTGTGCCGCCAAAATGTGATGCGATCTGTTTTGTCCATTGAAATGGTGTGTTTCCGGCATGCGCCCAGCCAATTGCATAATGCGGGAATGTATTCGGACTACCCCAGTCATCAATATGATCCATCATTTGATCTGCTTTACCAATGATTCCGTTTAATGCCATCATTTCATTATAAGCGCCTTCGGGCCCACCTTCAGCGCTATTTCCATTATCACCTACTACATATAAAAACAAAGTATTATCAAGTTCACCCATTTCTTTAAGTGCATCAACCAGTCTTCCTACTTCATGATCAGTATGCTCGGCAAACCCCGCAAAGGCTTCCATTTGTCTTGCAAAAAGTCTTTTCTGATCAGGAGTCTGATCATCCCATGCCGGAATTTCTTTTGGACGGGCAGTAAGTTGCGCATTTTGTGGGATCACACCCAATGCTTTTTGTCTTGCAAAGGTTTCTTCTCTCAGTTTATCCCAGCCCTGGTCGAATTTTCCTTTATACTTATCAATATATTCTTTGGGTGCATGATGCGGAGCATGTGTGGCACCCGTCGCGAAATACATATAGAATGGCTTGTCGGGTGTAAGTGATTGCTGCGCACTTACCCAATTGATCGCCTGGTTGGTCATATCAGTAGTAAAATGATAATTCGGATCATGAGGAACTTCCACTCTTACAGTTCCATCATAAACTGCCGGAGCCCACTGGTTAGTTTCACCGCCGATGAAGCCATAAAATTTATCAAAGCCTGAATGTGTAGGCCAACGATCATAAGGCCCGGAAACAGAAACTTCCCATGGAGCTGTTTCATGATATTTTCCAAATGCTGCCGTGCTATATCCGTTTAATCTCAACATTTCTGCAAGCGGAGCAATACTATTTGGACGGACACCTGTGTTGCCGGGAAATCCCGTAGCAACTTCCATGACGGCGCCTGCATTATTCAAATGATGATTTCGCCCGGTGAGCAATGCTACACGTGTAGGAGAACAAAGTGCTGTTGTATGAAAGCGATTATACTTTAACCCATTCGCTGCAAGTTTATCCAGTGTCGGTTCATTTACCGGGCCACCAAATGCACTTGATACACCAAAACCCTGATCATCAATAAGCACAATGACAACATTCGGTGCTTTAGGTGGGGCTTTAATTTCGAAACGTGCAGGAGCTTTTGCATCCCGTGCATCAAGCGTTGTTTCTTCAGGATAGCCGGGTTCTTTGATCGGCAATACAGTGCGATCCAACTCACCATTACTTGTAGTTTCTGATGTAGCAGAGGTTTCTTGTTTTTGATCACTACAAGAGGCAAAAAAACACAATGCAATTAGCATAAAAGAGATCTGTGTTCTCATAATAAATGTTTAGGTTTTTGAATTCGGTTTGGTTTCGTTTCTAATTGTTCTTTTGAAATATTGATATAGTGAAAAGATCTTTTTATTGCTCAGTATGCAAAGGCCAATGACAACTAATTTTTGATAGGGTAAAAAGAAATACTGCGTGAATAGTTTACTCACGTCCAAATCCTGCAAGAGGAAATTGAATTGTGATTTTAATACGAGAGACCCTAAGAGTGATTTCCAATTAATCTTCTGTCAAATCCTTTTGCTTATACGCTTCTAATAGATGAATGATCTCTTTTTCCAGCTCTATATTAACATGTAAAAATTCTCTTTCGATCTTCCGGTCCATGATCGCATTTAGCCTGCGTTCCTCAGCCGCTTGTATACTAATAATATAATCTTCACAGAGTATTCTGAAATCTTCGTCCTTATTATATAAATCAATAATTTTATCGCTGTGGTCGGGGAATTTTCCTAATATGTATACAAGCTCTTTTGTCATGTGTGGTGAAGGAAGATCCAATGTTTCACAATGTTATAATACTTATGTAAGCCAGATAAGTATTATACGGTTAATTAACGGTAAACCCGTGTTCTTAACTGTACCGGCTCTTAAAAAAGTAGTCTCATACTTGCGAAAAATCTCAGAAATTCTTTTTAATAGACAAAAGGCATGAAGCAGCAAACAACTGTTATGAAACAAGCAGCTTCAAAGATTGTTTTTACCAATTATCAAAATATGCGAATGAATGGTCCTTAATCCCGGCCCATTTTGTTAAGATTCATTTAAATACCCTATTTTGCGAGCAATACCATCAACCTTATTCTAATCAAATCAACGCTCTATGGGAGCAAAAGAAAGTTCATACATAAGTGAGATCAAAGCACAATTAAAAAGAATTGTTTCCACCCCTGCTTTTAAAAGCTCACGAATACTATCAGGTTTTCTTGAATTTGTTACTGAGAAAACTCTTGCCGGTAAAGAAGATGAGATCAAAGAATATTCTATAGGCATCAGCGTACTATCCCGCAATATTGATTTTAATCCCCAACTGGATGCGATAGTTCGAATACATGCCGGCCGGTTAAGAAGGGCATTGAAAGAGTATTATTATGATGCTGGTAAGAATGATCCCATCGTAATTGAAATACCTAAAGGCAGTTATATCCCGGTTTTTCAGCCGAAAAATACAATTGAGATCAACAATATTGTTGTTGAAAAAGTAAAGCCGGCAAGATTTAAACCTGTAGTGGCTGTATTTCCATTTAGAAATATCAGCCAGGATTCTTCAAGAGATTTTTTTGCTGACGGATTGGGTGAACAATTAAGTACTGAGCTAACATTGTTTCATGAGTTTGCTGTGATCTCTTATAATTCTTCCCGTCATGTTGCCAGCAAAACCAATGATGTAAAAGAAGCTGCAATGTTATTGGGAGCTAAATATATTTTAACGGGAACTATTCAACATGACAATAAGCAGATTCGTATTTGGGTACAGTTGATCTTAAGTGACAATGGAGAACAATTATGGGTAAGATCCTTCCAACGAAATAATACAGCCTCTGGTATTTTTGAAATTCAGAATGAAATTGTCAAAAGTATATTAACTGCAATTGGTGGATACTATGGCGCTATTACCAGGGATATGATGAAATTGCCAGATGGCAATCATACAAACAGCATAGAAAACCTCGATGCAGTATCCTTGTATTACCATTATCAAAAAGTTTGGTCTTCTGAAGCTTTGCAAAAAGCAATTAATGCTTTAGAAGCTGCTGTAAAAGCAGACTCCGAATACGCACTGGCATGGGCCATGTTAGGAGAATTGTACCTTGATGATAAAGTATTAGCATTTAAAAAAATAAAGAATCCACTAGAAGAAGGTTTAAAATGTGCTTTGCGTGCCGTTAATATTGATCCTAACTGTCAACATGCTTACCAGGCTTTGGCATGGATATATTTATTTTATCATAACCGCGAGGAATGTCTGAAATCAGTTGATAAATGTATAGCGATCAACCCAAATGCCTCTGATATGTGGGGAGCAATGGGATTTGCGCTGATATGTGCAGGAGAATTTGACAGGGGATTTATTCTTTTACAGGATGCTATTCAGCATAACCCATATGGTCCGTGGTGGTTCAATGCCGGATTCGTCTTTCACTCTCTTTATAAGAAAGATCATCAAAGCGCCAATCATTGGGTTGAAAAGATCGACATGCCGCATTTGCTATGGGATCCGATGCTTAAAGCCTCCGTTCAGGGACATTTAAATCGGACAGAAGAGGCAGGCAAAAATCTGAAGCTACTTAATCAAATGCTTCCTGATCCAGCCAACCAGGTAAAAAATATCATTGAATCATTTTTGCTATCAAGTGATCTGAATAAAGAGATCTTAGCAGGATTGAAAAAAGCGGGACTTAATTCAGCATCTCAAAAAAAAATGTCAACGTTGAAAGGTAGTTCGCTTAACTAATGACTTCCCATTTTATATTTCCATTTTTTCCTGATCTTTTTTTATAGTTCAAGTTTAGAACTGCCAATCTTTATCTTTGAGCATTAAATGAATAACATGCTCAAGGTTGGAGTTTTTGGAGTTGGTCATCTTGGTAAATTTCACTTGAATAACTGGAAAGAGATCCCGGGATGCGAACTTGTCGGCTTTTATGATCCGGATGAAAAAAATGCGGAAGAGGTAATTGCAAAATATGGATTGAAAAGATATAACGACCCCGGCCAGCTTTTGACCGAGATCGATGCGGCCGATATCGTTGCACCAACTGATCATCATTTTGCTCTTTGTGAAGCAGCTATCAGGAAAGGCAAACATGTTTTTGTAGAAAAACCATTGGCCCAAACAATGGATGAGGCGCATGCACTTGTAAAACTGGTAAGAGAATCAAATGTAAAATTGCAGGTAGGACATGTGGAAAGATTTAATCCCGCTTTTCTTGCGGTAAAAGATCTGAAATTAAATCCAATGTTCATTGAAGTGCACCGGCTTGCACAATTTAACCCAAGAGGTACAGAAGTAAGTGTTATTCTTGACCTGATGATCCATGACATTGATATTATCTTAAGCATTGTAAAAAGTGATGTGAAATTCATTTCTGCAAGCGGGGTTGGTGTAATGACAGAAACACCGGATATCGCCAATGTAAGAATTGAATTTAATAATGGATGTGTTGCCAATCTTACTTCATCCCGGATCTCTATGAAAAAAATGCGCAAGATCCGCATCTTTCAAAAAGATGCCTATATCGGGATCGATTTCCTGAATAAAAAATCAGAGATCATTAAATTAAAAGACCAGGAAACAGATGACACAAATGTTTTCACTTTTGATATTGACACCCTGAATGGTAAGAAAAGCATTGCAATATCAAATCCCCAGGTTCCGGATATAAATGCAATAAAGAAGGAACTGGAAGAATTTAAAAATGCGATCGAAAAAAATACGAGAACTATTGTTTCTGAAATTGATGGATTGATGGCCATGGATGTGGCACACCAGATTTTACAAAAGATAGGTAATAATGTGATCACACGCTGATGAAGCAAACCAAACCAATTCATATCGCCTGGTATGTCTTTTCTGATTTCTTAATGGCCTCATTGGCATGGGGCATCATGTATTTTTTGCGTAAATATTTTTTAGGGCTTGCTCTCAGTGAAAATGGCGAATTAACGATCGATGATAATTTCTGGTTAGGCATTACACTTGTTCCATTGGGCTGGGTGATACTTTATACATTAGTTGGCTCATATCGTTCTTTATATAAAAAATCAAAACTGCAGGAAATTACAACTGTATTTATCTGCAGCCTGATCGGCACCGCCTTTCTTTATTTTACAATTATTCTTAACGATATCCAGGAAGATAATAAGTCTTATAGATATTATTACATCGCCTACTTTACGCTGCTGGGCATTCATTTATTACTAACAATTATTGGACGGTTGATCATTCTAAGCATAACAGAAAAGCAATTACAGTCAGGAAAGATCTTTTTTAATACACTAATGATCGGGAACGATGAGACAGCTATAAAAATTTATACGGATACCAATAAAAATTTTCACAATACAGGATACAGGTATATTGGTTTTGTAAGCACCGCTACAAATGGAAATCATAACATCAGGAGCCACATGCCTGAGTTAGGACGTCTTGATCACCTTGAGAAAGTCATTGATGAAAACAATGTTAAGCAGGTGGTAATTGCCTTGGAAAAATCGGAGCAATCAGGAATGGAAAAGATCATCAATCGCTTGAGCGAAAAAGATGTTGAGATAAAGATCCTTCCCGATACATTAGACATTCTTTCCGGCTCCGTAAAAACAAATAATGTTTTTGGCGCGGTTCTAATTGAGCTGCAAACTGGTTTAATGCCCGTTTGGCAACAAAACATAAAACAGGTACTTGATATCATGATCGCAGCAATTTTTCTTATTATTCTATCGCCACTGTTTCTTTATATAGCAATCAGAGTTAGATTATCATCAAAAGGTCCTATCATTTTCAAACAGGAAAGGATCGGCTATAAAGGCAAGCCTTTTATGATGTATAAATTCAGATCGATGATAGTTGGTGCGGAAAATGAAGGTCCATCACTTTCATCAAAAAATGATCGGCGAGTTACAGTATGGGGAAGAACTATGCGCAAATGGCGCATGGATGAATTACCTCAACTATGGAATATTATTAAAGGAGAAATGAGCCTTGTGGGACCAAGACCTGAGCGAAAATTTTATATTGACCAGGTGGTGGCAAAATCGCCTTATTATAAATACTTATTGAAAGTAAAACCCGGTCTTACCAGTTGGGGCATGGTGCAGTTTGGTTATGCTGAAAACGTAGAAGAAATGATCGAACGTAGTAAGTTTGACCTGCTTTATATCGAAAACATTTCCCTTGCTCTTGATTTCAAGATCATGATACATACATTGAGAATTATCTTCCTTGGAAAAGGAAAGTAATTGAGATTTCAGACCTGCCTGCCAGGAGGCGGGTTGTGGATTTAGACTTTATTACTTTATTTTTGAATCAAATTCCATCCTTTGAGAAAACTCGTTTTCTTCCTGCTCATAATTCAGTGCTTGCAGTTCACGGCCTCTTCGCAATATTGGCAGCAACAAGTCAACTATACGATCGATGTATCATTAAATGACAAACAACATGTTTTAGATGGATTTGAAAAGATCGAATACTTCAACAATTCTCCCGATACTTTAAAGTTCATATGGTTTCATGTATGGCCAAACGCCTATAAGAATGATAAAACCGCCTTCACTGATCAATCATTAGAAAATGGTAATACTAAATTCTATTTCTCAAATAAAGAAGACCGGGGATATATCAACAAACTTGAATTCAAAGTAAATGATCAAACTGCATCAACAGAAGATCATCCGCAGCATATTGATATCATAAAACTTGTTTTACCATCACCATTGCCACCGGGACAAAAAATTATTATCACAACACCCTTCCATGTAAAACTTCCTTTCAACTTTTCACGTGGCGGCCATGATGGTGAATCTTACCAGGCAACACAATGGTATCCTAAACCAGCAGTCTACGATCGCAAAGGCTGGCACCCTATTCCCTATCTTGACCAGGGAGAATTTTACAGTGAGTTTGGAAATTTTGATGTCAGCATAACGTTGCCCAAGAACTATGTAGTTGCTGCCACCGGTGATCTGCAAAATGATGATGAAAAGAACTGGTTGCTGACCAGGTCAACCTTTACTTGGGAGCCAAAGAAAGAAAAGTACAAAACCAAATATGGCCAAACCAAGACGAAAACTCAATTATATCCAACATCCTCGTCTGAATTAAAAACAGTAAAATATATTCAAACCAATGTTCATGATTTTGCATGGTTTGCCGATAAACGTTTTATTGTAAAACATGACACTTGTAAGCTTGCTTCCGGAAAGATCATCGATGCCTATACATTTTATACGCCATCAGAATCTGAAACATGGAAAAATAGTTTGCAAACTGTTGAAGATGCTATCCGAACAAGAAGTGAATGGGTTGGCGAGTACCCATACAATGTTGTAAGTGCTGTGCAGGGCCCTGATGGTTTTGGCGGAGGAATGGAATTTCCAACGATCACTTTAATCTCTCCGCAAGCAAATGAAAAATTGCTTGAGTTTACGATCGCTCATGAAGTTGGTCATAATTGGTTTTATGGAATTCTCGGATCAAATGAAAGGCTACATCCATGGATGGATGAAGGCATCAATACTTTTTACGATAATCGTTATGCACAATGGAAATATGGGAATAAAGGTGAGGTACAATTCGGTTCCCAAAGTTTTGCTGTAAAAGATGCAGAAAGATTACTGTTTGAAAGTAAGGCGATCGTCAATAAAGATCAGCCAATTAATTTGGAGGGGGACAAATTCACTAATATGAATTATGACCTTGTCGCTTATTATAAAACAGGAGCATGGCTGGAGCTGGTTGAAAAAAAATTAGGCAAAATAGCATTTGATAAAGCCATGCAAGAATATTATCGCCAATGGCAATTCAAACATCCTTACCCCGAAGACTTTAAAAAAGTTTTAGAAATTTCCAGCGGACAAAACCTTGATGCAGAATTTGCACTACTTGATAAAAAAGGAACGCTACCGGGCATGGAAAGAAAAGGAACAAAAATAATTTTTCCTTATTCAGCAAAGGCAGTGGTCTCTTACCTAAAAGATCCTTCAAAGAATGCTTTGATCATTTCACCTGTAATGGGTGCAAATGTTTACGATAAATTCATGATCGGTGCAGTTATATCTAATTACAAATTACCTGCATCACGTTTCCAGTTTTTTGCTGCTCCACTTTATTCAACTGGCGCTAAAAAACTAAATGGTATAGGAAAAATGGAATACTCCTTCTACCCTTCACGTGCGTTAAAAAAAATAAATGTTTTTTTGAATGGATCGACTTTCTCCATGAATAGTTTTGAAAAAGACGATGGCAAGGAAATAACGGCAAGCTTTCAAAAACTTGTTCCCGGAATTCGTTTTACACTGAATGAAAAAAATGTTCGAGGCAGCAGGAACCGTTATATTCAATGGAAAACATTTTTCATAAATGAAGAGTCATTCAATATTTCTTATGACAGCACTTTCACACCAACAGACACCGTCATTACCCAAAATGTAAATACCGATAGCGAGGATCGTACACTTCATCAATTAAAATTTGTTGTTGAAAATTCCAGGACCCTTTATCCTTATAAGGCCGAATTGAATATTGAACATGGAAAAGATTTTATAAGAGCAGGTTTTACGGGTAATTATTTTTTCAATTATCCAAAGCAAGGTGGCCTGGATCTTCGTGTATTCGCTGGTAAATTCTTCTATTTAGGCTCTCAAACTTATACCAAAGAATTCGCCACTGATCGCTATCAACTCAATATGACCGGTCCTAATGGTTTCGAAGACTATACCTACAGCGATTATTTTCTCGGCCGAAATAAATTTGACAAGCTTCCAAGCCAGCAGATCATGATGCGTGATGGTGGGTTTAAAATAAAAACTGACCTCTATGCGGATAAAGTCGGGAAAACAGATGATTGGCTGGCGGCCATTAATTTATCAACTACGATCCCATCCGGCATAAATCCACTTTCCATATTGCCGGTAAAAATTCCTTTAAAGGTCTTTTTTGATCTTGGAACTTACGCTGATGCATGGGATAAAGATGCGGCTCTTGATCATTTTATTTTTGACGCTGGCTTCCAGCTTTCATTATTTTCCAACACAGTTAATATTTATGTACCGATCATTTACAGTAGCATTTATAAAGATTATATCCAATCAGTGCTGGAAGAGAAAGGAAGATTTTGGAAAACAATGTCGTTCAGTATAGATATTTCTAACTTCAGTCTTAGAAAAATAAACCGGGAACTGGATTTCTAATGACAACCGGAGATCAAATAAGATATTTACAGCATAAAGAAATTGATAAAGCAAAATGGGATGCTTGCATTTCCAATGCTTCCACTGGTCTTATCTATGGTTATTCCTTTTACCTTGATTGCATGGCCAGGCATTGGGATGCCCTGGTATTTGGAGATTATGAAGCTGTAATGCCATTAACATGGAATAAGAAATATGGCTTTTATTATTTATACCAGCCTGCATTTACCGCCTCGCTTGGTGTGTTTGGTAAGAACCTAACCAAAGAGATCATTGAAGATTTTGTAAGTATGTTCCCTTCAAAATTTAAATTGGTTGAAATCTCTTTAAATAGTGGAAATATAATTAATGGCTCGAAGAGCTTCTCACTTTTAAGAAGTAACTATACTCTTTATTTAAATAGACCCCACGAAGAGATTTCCAAAACATATCGTGATAATCATAAGAGAAATATTAAAAAAGCATTTGATCTCGGATGTAACGTAAGTAAAGAGGTTTCAGTTGATGAAATAATACAACTGAACAAAGAACAATTGCAGCATATTGATGGTACAAAACCAGAAGACTATCTAAATTTTAAAAAGCTCTATGAGCTTATAAAAAATAAAGGACAAGCAAAAACATATGCCATCGTTGATCCAAAAAATAAGGTTCTTGCTTCGGCGGTTTTCTTTTTCTCACATAACCGGGCTTATTATATAATGGTAGGCAATCATCCGGATGGAAAAACCATTGGTGCATCACATGCATTGATCGATGCGTTTATTAAAGATCATGCTGGTCAAAATTTAATTCTTGATTTTGAAGGGTCCGATATCAGCAATCTTGCTTTTTTTTATAGCGGATTTGGCGCAACAGAAGAAATTTATCCGGCATTAAAAATTAACCGGCTACCATTTTATGTGAAGTGGATGAAGTGATAAAAGGTGTTTAAATTCTTTTATAGCTGTAAAAAATATGCATAAAAAAATTATCCTGCTGTTCTTCGGGTTATTATGCTTATCAGTAAACCTACAGTAGTACAAACTACATGTTGCTGGCTATGATTGTCGATTATGTGGTTCCTAAAGGTCATTCTTATTACTTGAACAAACTGATTTGTCAGCATGGATTTTTAAATACCTATTATCGGCAAACTCCTCCTCATAAAAACGTTACTTACTATAGTGACCTTAATCAAGATGAAGCGTCAGAAGATGTAACTGCCCAGACCATTGAAACAACCAACTGGTTTATGGGAGATGATGGCGTGTATGCAACCATCGAAGATGCCGCACATTTTTTGCAAGACCTTATGAAAGGCAAAATCCTGAATCAGCAATCCCTGAAAGAAATGACAACCTGGAACAACGACAAAAAGCCCGATTATGGATTGGGATTAATGGCAGACAAATCATTTCCCTATAAATTTTTGATGGGGCATAGTGGAAGAGGAATTGGAACAACGATTGACGTGTATTACTTTCCCAAACAAGACATGACTGTTGCCATTTTTTGTAATAATGGATTGAGGGCCGCCGCACCAGGTTTTGGAAAATCATACAATAAAATGAGAGCCCGAATTATAAAGAAGCTTTTTCTCTTTTAGAGTAAAGATGGCACCTAAGCATCGAGATACTTTTATAAAATTTTCATATCAGTAATTCACTTTCAAGATAAACTTATCTGTTTCTGAAACAGCAAGCGAAGAAGCAGCCGCATCGCTTATACGCATATCCACTCCCTGATTTTGCCGGATCTTATCCATAGAATAAAGAACCTTGGCATAAACCGTTTTACTGTTAGAGGGGTTTGTGATTTTTACAATTGTACCCGGCTCTACACCATTAATTAGCAAATAGTATTTAGCATCCTGCCAGCCACTTTGAGTTTTGAATATTGATGAAGTAACTGTTTGATCTTTTGTTACCGGTGCAGTTTTCACCTGCTGAAAGAAATTATTTTTAAAGTAGCCTGTGCCATCGTCATTTATTGATGCTTGTGGCTTAACAACCGAAGGTTCAGTTTTCTTTGGCTCTTCCTTTACTTCAGATGGTGTTTCTTTTAAAGGCGGTTCTGTTTGTTTCTTCTGCTCTTCCGCCTTTTTTACGTTTGAAACAGATTCTTCCACTACTACATCTTTTTTAGTTTCATTCTCTGGTTGTTTCTTTTCTGAAGTTTCTTGCTTTTTTACATTCGAAACAGATTCTTCAACAACCAACGTTTTTGGAGTTATTGTTACAACCCTATCCTGCATTTCGTTTGTAATTAAGAATCCAACGATCATTTTTGTTCCTGCAGATACGTTATCAGTTGTAAGATTATTCCATCCCCTTAGATCCCCAATTTGTGCTTTACTCTTGGCACTGATATTAGCAAGACTTTCCTTTTCGGTCACATAATAAACCGGCACTCCCTTATTCACATTCTGTTTAAAATTTGTATCAGTTAAAGGAATATTTATTTTCTGCCCAATTGCAAGCCCCTTATTAAAATCAATGCCATTAAAATTGGCGATATGTCGTGGATGAACATTATACATTCTTCCTAATGGGAATAAGCCCTCTTTTGCAGCCACCTTATGTTCGAGATACATACCTTTTGATCCTGATTTTACCACCAGGTCCTGGGAAAAGACAAATGAGTAAATAAACAAGAGTGAGGCAACCGTCATTAGTTTTTTCATCGGGATATATTTTTACAAAGATGCAGAAAAATATGGTGTTTTAATCCTTAAGAATTCTTAACTCTTTTGGATAATAATTGTTAATTCGGTTTGGAAGAATATTGATCCAGCCCAACGGACTACTCTGGTGTGTAACAAGGGTCCATCCCTTTTTATCGGTTTGTAATATCAGCTCTTTTTTCTTTAAATATTGAATAGCCTGCTCACTATCCAATTCAACACGTTGAATTTTATCACTAATAATACTACTCAGCGCCAAAGCATGATCGGGTATCAATTTATCCTTAATGATCTCACCTATTCTTGTTCCGCAATTCACTACCCTTAGCTTTGATGATAAAAAATTTATGTCAGCAAGTAAATTTTCAGGAACTGTATAGATAATTTCCTCATGCCTTAAAAAAGCAAGACCCTCAGCATTTACATTCTTATTCAAGATTTCCATTTCCTTGACTGAAAATTTCTCTGGTTTTATTTTTCGAAAATAAATCTCTTCATCATTGTCACCAGTTTTTCTAAAGCAAGCAATAAAAAAACCTTCTCCCTTCACCTTATCCGGCCAAAAACGATAACCCGTATCTGTTTCAATAATGCCCCAACCGTTCTCAATTTTAAATTTTAAATTTGAAATTTTAAATTTTTCAGTTAGCCAATCGCAAATCCCCTCATCCTCCCCCTTAGAATAAGAACAAGTAGAATAGATCAGCACTCCCCCATTTTTTAACGCTGGTAAAACATCAGCCAAAATTCTTTGTTGCCGCTGACTGCATAACGCCACATTCTGTTCACTCCATTCGTCTATAGCTTCAGGGTCACGGCGAAATAGACCACTACCGCTGCATGGTGCATCTACAACGATCACATCAAAATAATTTTCGAGTCTTTGAAAATCCCTTGGATCACTATTGGTGACTATTACATTGCTGCAACCCCACTTCATTATATTGTCAGTAAGAATATTTGCTCTTGATCTTATCACTTCATTGCTGACCAGCAAACTTTCTTTTGAAATAAGAGAAAGAAGATGCGTTGATTTGCCGCCTGGAGCGGCACATAGATCAAGTACTTTTAATGGCTGTGAAAGATCAACAGTTTGTTTCAATGCTTGCTCTAAAAACATACTGCTTGCTTCCTGCACATAATAACAACCTGCATGAAAAAGTGGATCGAAGGTAAATGAAGGACGGGCTTCAAGATAGTGCCCATATTCAGTCCATGGAATTTGAAATTTCAAATTTGAAATTTCAAATTTCTTAAAAGGATTCACTCTAATCGAAGTCACCTGCTCCCCTGATTCATGCACTTTTTTAAATGCTTCTTTATTGAATCCATTTACTGATTCAAGCGAATTCAATAATGCTTGCGGTATTTGCATTTAAGAAAATAATTCTCTATAAATTAAAACGCTTTTGGTTTCACAATAGTCGTCGCTTCTTTTACTTCATTTGTATAAGCCTCTATAGTCTTTGCAACCACTGAAATATTATCCTGTGCCTCCTTCCAATTCCTTTCTTCGATTCCTTCACGAATACCCGGCAAAGTTTTTACACCATAACCCGTATAAAATCCCGGCGCATAAATTTGGTGCTTATACCATGATCTTCTTGGCAATCCTTTTTCATTTATCAAGGATCTTTCAACTTGAAATAAAACCTGGTTCAACGCTTTTTGCTTCTCAGCTGAAAGCTGTGTGCCACTCGCATATAATTTTTGAAACTCTTCAGCATTTGTTTTTAATTCAGCCATTTTATTTTCAAGTTCACTAAAGTTGAGATAAGGAACAACATCTTTCGGTTTAGGTGATTGAAACCCTTTCTTGGGGTCTTTTGCGAGGTCATATAATTTATCACTAATCAATTTATTTTCCATTTCAGTTTCTGTACGCATATTATCTGCCAGCGTTTTTAATTCTGATACATAATCCGCCACTGTTTTTTGAAAACTGGAAAAATCGATCGGCAGCACATCCGCATTAGCCAATCTCATAGTAGTTCTTCCGGCAGTTTTTGATAAGGCGATTCCATATTGAAAACCCGGATCTATAAATCTTGTAAAATAATCATAAGAATCATAAGCTGAATGATATTGGCCGCCATTCCCCTCACCACCAAATCCAAGATTCAATGAAGCAATACCTAAGAATTGCAAAAAGCCTGACCAGTCAGATCCTGCACCCAGTGCACTTAGCTTAATAGTTTTATTTCCCATCATTTTTGCCCTTGCCGCTTTATCAGCATTCACCATATTGGATGCATACCTTCTTTCTTTAATTGTCACTCCTGTTTGCGGATCAATAACGGCATCAGCTATTTCGTTAAAGAAAGGTTCCAGCGTATGCGAGCCACCAACTCCAATAAATCCACGGCTGTTTCCATCAGAATTAATATAAGCAACAGCTTTTTTTCTCAGTTCTTCCTGGTGATCTTCTGCCCACTCAGTAGAACCAAGCAACGAAGGTTCTTCACCATCCCATGCACAATACACCAATGTTCTTTTTAATTTAAATCCTTTCTTAACCATTTCACCTACGACTCTTGCTTCCTCTAACTCCGCCACCATGCCGCTAATAGGATCTTCAGCGCCATTCACCCAACCATCATGATGATTGCCTCTAATGATCCATTCATCAGGTAATTCAGTTCCGGAAAGCTTTGCAATAACATTATAAAGTGGTTTCAAATCCCAGTTGAATTGTAAATTCAAATGCACTTTATCCTTGCTCGGTCCAACATGGTAAGTGATGGGTAAACCGCCACGCCAGGCAGCAGGAACTACCGCACCACCTAAAGATTGCAGTAATGGCAAAGCGTCTTCATAAGAAATAGGCAGCACCGGAATTTTCATGATCGTAATTGCATCTTTTCTATCCAAACGTTTTGCATCTTTTATTGCACCAATACCAGGAGTTAATGGATCACCGGGATACACAGGCATATCCATTACCGAACCACGCTGCACACCATCCTTCGGACGATAAGGGCCTTCAGGATATACATCACCAGCTGAATAACCATCATCTGCTGGATCAGAAAAGATCAAACAACCAATAGCGCCATGCTCGTATGCAACTTTTGGTTTTATGCCGCGCCATGAGCCGCCGTATTTTGCGATCACAATTTTTCCTTTTACACTTATTCCCATTCTTTCCAGCTCATCATAATCAGCCGGAATACCACGATTCACATACACCAGTTCAGCCGTCACATCACCATCAGCCGAATAGGCATTGTATGGTGGAAGTTGCTCTGATTTTTGGCCGCTTGTTTTATCTTCTTTCAACGCAGACTCATCCAATTTTGCTTTGTATGGTTTGCTGCCCAGCAATTCCAGCACTCTTGTTTTCGGCGTTGGAAAAAGCACATGATATTCTGCAATCTCCGTTTGATAGCCCCATGAACGAAAAAGATTGACCATATAATCAGCATTTGCTTTTCCCTGCGGACTGCTTATATGATGCGGATGCGAAGTAAGGAACTGCATCCATGTATCAAGATTCTTTGCATTCAGTTGCGCATCGTATTGTTTTTCCCAATCTAATTGCGATTTTGCATTGGCTTCATTAAAGCCCATGATCTTTTGAGCATTGATGATTGTTGCTGATAAAACCAGTATTAATACAAATTGAAGTCGTCTCATGATTGTTTTTAGTTTTTATGTAGTCGGCTAATTTACTACTATTAAGCATTCGTTGCGTCGCACTCTTGTACGTTCTGTGTATTGCTCAGCAATTGATAAATTAATCCTACCTTAAGATAAAATTACCCTCCCTTATTTAGACATTCTCTAAATAACCATCAACAAACACCATTTAAATTTAAAACAAATGAGATCAGTAATTATTACAGGCGCCAATAGAGGTATTGGCTATGATACTGCACTTGCATTTGGCAGAGCTGGTTACAAAGTGTATGCAACTATGCGCAATCCGGAAACTGCAACAACACTTAAACAAAAGATCGAAGAAGAATCTTTACCAATTGTTATTGCTGTAATGGATGTGAACTCAGATGAATCAGTGAAAAAATGTATCGATGCAATATATAAAGACAACGATTCAGTAGACGTTCTTGTAAACAATGCGGGCATTGAATATCATGGTTCGGTTGAAGAAACAGAACTATCAGACTTCAAAGCTGTGATGGAAACAAATTATTTTGGGGTCCTTCGTTGTATCAAGGCCGTGTTACCGCAGATGCGTAATGATCGCGACGGTTGTATTATCAATGTGACTTCTGTTGCCGGTAAGATCGCCAGCACCCCACTCGGCCCTTACACAGCCAGCAAACATGCACTTGAAGCAATAAGCGAAGCTTTGGCGCAGGAAGTAAAACCATTTAATGTTCGTGTAGCAATTGTTGAACCGGGTATCATTGATACGCAAATGGCAAGAAATATCTCTCACGGTGGCAATTCTATTTACCCCCAGGCAAATCGGTTCGGTGGTCTTTTTGTCGCATCATTAAAAACACCAACAAGTGCAACAATCGTAGCGGATAAAATTTTAGAAATAGCAAATAGTGATAGCTGGCAATTAAGACACCCGGTAGGACCAGATGCAGCCCCATTCCTTGGTTGGCGGGCTTCCATGAGCGATGAACAATGGATAGATTGGAATGCACAGACTGATGAAGAATGGTACAATGCAGTAGAAACAAGTTTTGGTTTGAACGCAAGACAGGAAGCTCCAATAAGTTCCTAAACAATTTTAAAAGCGAATCACAAAATCTTGTTTTTCCTTAAATTCTTTTCTAAAAAAAACTATCCCAATAAAAAACAGATCGATGCTGCAGGTAACTGCAGCATCTTTTTTTATTGTTTCCCATGCTGCTTCCATTTCACTGCTCCAGTGAATATCATCAAAAACAAGGATTGAATCGTTATTGGTTTTAGCAAGAAGCTCTTTAAAATATCTTTCCGTTGGTTCTTTTCTATGATTCCCGTCGATGAATGCGAAGTCGATGGTCGACAGTCTACGGACGACAGAAGATAATGTGTTATCGAAATTGCCTTCAACTATTTCAATATTTCTGATTTCTAGATTTCTATGATTTCTTTTGGCAATTTCGGCGATCTCTTTTGACCCTTCCATCGTTATCAATCTTGCATCCGGTTTTGCAAGCGAAAAATAAGACGTTGTAATGCCTAATGAAGTTCCTAATTCAAGAATAGTTGCAGGCTGATAATGCTTGATCATTCGAAAAAGCAGTTGCCCAAACTTCTTTGGCTTTGCCGCATTTTTTGCAATAGATGAAATACTTCTCTTACTTTTTTTATCAATGACAGAACCAGCGCCAAAATCCTCAACCTCAAGAACCGTATTATCATTTAAAAGTTGATTCCGTAATGCTTCCACCTTCACATACTCCGGATAAACCGTTTTATCATTCAGAACCTTTGTTATGAATTCAAAAACAAAAGGAGAATGCATCCCATGCCCCTTACCATTGGACGCAGTAAAATAATATTGAAGATATTTTAGAAGTAATTGCGGCTTTGAATACATGGAGGCAATCTAAACAATCATTGGCAAATTAGCATATCAGCAAATTATCACATTGATTTCCTCTCCCACAGTTGAAACGAAAAAGCATAAGCATGTTTTTCATCAGCAGGATTTTCTGTTTTACTTACCAATGACCAGTCATTTTTTTCAATAACAGGGAAATAAGTATCACCTTCCAGGTCAGCACGAACCCTTGTCATATAGATCTTATTTGCACGGTCAAAAGCAATTAAATAGATCATGCCGCCTCCAATAATAAAGATCTCTTTATAATTAAGTTGCTCTGCAAGAGATGCAGCCGCATCCACACTATCCACTACGGAAACTCCTTCTGCATTCCAGCCCGGCTGCCTTGTGATCACAATATTTTTTCTGCCCGGCAATGGCTTGCTCTTCATAGATTCAAAAGTTTTTCGCCCCATCACCACCGGCATAGCCCAGGTAACATTCTTAAAAAACTTCATGTCCTTTGGCAAATGCCAGAGCAATTGATTGTTTTTACCAATCACGTTGTTATCTGAGGCAGCAACTACAAGGGAAATAATCATTTTAAAATTTAGATTTAAAATCTCGGATTTAAACCGGTTTGTCATGCAATCTAAAATCTAAAATCCGAAATCTGAAATTAAACAGCTACAGGAGCTTTTATCGCCGGATGACTTTGATAATTTTCCAATGTGAAATCTTCGAATTTAAAATCAAAGATGTGTTTAATTGAAGGATTTAATTTCATTATTGGCAAAGGAAATGGAGTTCTGCTTAACTGAAGTTTCACCTGCTCCATATGATTATTATAAATATGAACATCGCCGAAAGTATGAACGAATTCACCCGGCTCGAGATCGCAAACCTGTGCAATCATTAAGGTAAGTAAAGCATACGATGCGATATTGAAAGGAACACCCAAAAAAACATCGGCGCTTCTTTGATAAAGCTGGCAACTTAATTTTCCATTGGCAACATAAAATTGAAACAACGTATGACAAGGCATCAGGGCCATTTCAGGAAGTTCAGTCACATTCCATGCACTCACTATTAATCGCCGGCTGTCAGGATTAGACTTGATCTGTTTTACCAGGTCAGAAATTTGGTCAACCACTTTTCCATCCTTGCCTTCCCAGCTGCGCCATTGTTTTCCATATACAGGTCCAAGTTCACCGTTTTCATTTGCCCATTCATTCCAGATACTCACACCATTTTCTTTCAGGTATGCAATATTGGTTTCACCTTTCAAAAACCAAAGCAGTTCATGAATGATACTTTTTGTATGAACCTTTTTTGTGGTAACTAATGGAAACCCTTTTTGCAGGTCAAACCGCATTTGATAACCAAAAGTGCTGATAGTGCCAGTGCCGGTACGGTCATGTTTTTGTGAGCCGGTATCAAGAATATGCTGAAGAAGATCGAGATATTGTTGCATGGCCGCAAGTTAAGAGAAAGCGTTGAGCATTGAACTGAGGGCCAAAAGCTGTGAATAAATTTGAATTAACAAATAAAAATACCCCGGTAAATATCTCAGCTCATGTCAGATTACCGGGGTTGCCTAAAACCCTATGCAAGAATTCTATAGTATTATTGAATCGCTGATTCTGTAAACGGCTCTTTGTTTTCTTCTTTGTATACAGGTTTCATAACGATCACCGGGGATTCGGGAATCTCTTCCTGGAGTATATCAGAAAGTTTCCGGTGAAATCCTTTAAAAAAGGTTTGGCTTCTTTCTAATCTTTCTTCCAATTTTATTTTAGCCTCATTAATTTCTGCAAGTTGTACCTGCAGTTCCGTAATGAGAATATTTTTTTTATCTAATTCAATTGAGAATTTTGAATTCTTCTCCTGCAGTTTTTTTATTGTTGTTTCCAATTGCTCCGCATTAACTGCTGCGTTTTGTACAACTTCTTTTATTAGAATTATTTCCTGTTCCTTATTATGCACTGTCGCCTCGAACTCTTTAATTGATCGCTCTTTCATTTCGAGTTTCTCATTTGCATCGATAAATTTTATTCCAAGCTCCCTGAACTGTTGTTCCTCCAAATGATGATTTTTGATCCTTTGTTCCAATTGTTGCTGCAGAAAAACGATCTGTTGTTTTTTTTCTTCCAGGACATCCTTCAAATATTCCTGGTCATTGATACGTCTTTTCAACTCAGCTTTTTCTTCGTCCCATTTTTGGATCATTGATGTGACCCCTGCCTCATTTTCACAATAAGCACTTAACTGTTCCCGTAAACTGATATTATCCTTTTCAAGGTTTTCAAAGGAAATTGTCAATTGGTGTAATTCGGCGAGCATTTCCTTTTTTTCAAGTTCATATTCCTGGTGTATTGAGTTGACCTGTTCATTAGATATTTGTTGCAGATCCCTATGTATAGTTTCCATAGTTTTATTTTTTTTTGTTGCAAAATTTTGAGAATTGCTTTTCCGTAATTGCTGATATTTCTCAGTTAAAATTTTAAAGTCTTTTTGAATAGCGATATAGCGGGCATTACTTTGAGAAAGGTAATTCATGATCCTTCTCGATTCTTGCTTGTCTCCCTGCAAAAACAGATCCAAAGGGATCGAGGAAATATCACCATGT
>JBIOVR010000248.1:0-17481 GCA_044867875.1 Chitinophagaceae bacterium | reverse complement strand
GTCCGTTCTTTTCACGACGCATTGGTTTAAATGCTCCAATAAATTTTGGTGCAAGGCTTAGCGGAAAGATCGATAAGGATTGGCGAATTGGTTTAATGGATATGCAAACGGGTAAGGTTGATTCGGTGGAACTACCCGCACAAAATTTTGCGGTGGTCGCTTTACAAAGAAGAATTTTCTCCAGGTCAAATATTGGTTTTTTGTTTGTCAACAAACAATCTGTCAATTATGATCCTACTGATACAGCAAAGCATTTGTACTCATCATTCAACAGGAATTTTGGCTTTGAATATAATCTTGCATCAGCCAATAATGTATGGACCGGCAAAGCAATATTATTAAAATCATTTAGTCCAGATGACCCGGGAAAAAACTGGACGCATGCTGCCAATCTTCAATATACTACCCGCAAATGGACCATTGCATGGCAGCATGAATATGTTGGAGCTAATTATACTGCCGAAGTTGGCTATGTGCCAAGAACAAATTATATAAAGATCAATCCATTAGTTAGTCGCTTATTTTTTCCTAACAGTGGAAAAGTCTTGAGTCATGGACCAAGAGCTTATACCACTTATTATTTTACTCCATCTATGAAACAAACAGATCATGAAACTATTTTTCTTTATTTATTGAATTTCCGCAACCAAAGTTTGTTTGACGTTTGGGCAGGAGATGTATTTGTTGAACTATTACAACCATTTGATCCGACCAATTCAGGAAAAGATACACTGGCAAGGGGCACTCAACATAACTGGAAAGCATGGGGTGTAGATTATATTTCAAAACCACAGAGTCATTTTACTTTTGGTTTTAGTACAAGGTTTGGTGGTTACTATGCAGATGGCAGCCGCTTAAGTATTTCAACTGATCTTGGTTATCGTTTCCAGCCCTTCGTGAATATAGCGATCAATACAACTTATAATAATCTCGATCTCCCATTACCCTGGGGCAAAACTCATTTTTGGCTGATAGGCCCACGAGTTGATGTGACAATGACTAATAAATTATTCTTTACTGCTTTTGTTCAATACAATGATCAGCAAAAGAATATTAATATTAATACAAGATTTCAATGGCGCTATCGCCCGGCTTCTGATCTGTTTATTGTGTATACTGATAATTATTATACCAATCCATTATATGTTCGCAACCGGGCTCTTGTACTGAAGTTTACTTATTGGTGGAATATGTAGTTTTAAAAGATCATTCATTTATCCAGGTAAATTTTTCTTTGTGAAGCAGGTAGTTATTAAGATCATATTTATCCATTAATACTTTTATGGTATCTTTTTTCCATACGCCATTTATTAAAAGATGTTCTGCATCAGGTTTACTGTAATTAAAAGAATATTTTTCTGTTGTATCTCTTAATAAATTTATTTTTAAAATATGTTTCGTTGTATCGGCCTCTATTTTATATGTAATCCGTTTATCCGAATTAACTTTTACTACTCCGAGTTGGTTCCATGCACCACCATCTATCACAAGCTGTTTCCATCTAAGTGAGTCAGTTTGGAAAGGTGGGATCGTATCATTGTTTCTGATGAAATAAGTGGTATTATAAACTCCGTATAGCGGACTTTGGGGTGCCTTCCAGCCAAACTCTTTTTCAGATTTTCTTGAAATAATTATTTGTGAATAGAAAAGACAAATACCAAGAATAATAAGAATACCAGAAAATACTTTACGGTATAATGGATGAGTTATTAATGGCTTTTCAATAACGGCAGCTGCAGGCCTGTTCAAAAAGAATATATTCATCAACCTGTTTCCGTCACCTAAAAAAAGAAAAGCGGAAATAAAAAGCAAATGTGATGATAATAGCCTGACCGGAACATTAAAAGAAAAATCCATCATTACCACAAAACCAAACACTCCAAAAGAGAGTATGGCGCCAATAGTGGTAGTTCGACGAAATAATAGAAATAGACCAGCTACTACTTCTGTAATGCCAAGAATTTTCTGAAATATTGATGAATAACCCATAAAGTTCCATGCAAGGAGCATCGGGCTTTGATCTCCGACTGTTTGTGTAAGACGAAATGCTGTTATCGGTTGGAATTGTGAGGGGAAAACTTTTACAAAACCATATCCAAATAAATAAGCAGCAAGGAAAAAACGTAAGTAAAGTCGCAGCCACCGCCGCAATACTTCATAATTTTTTCTTCTGCGGTCAATAATGCTCCAAATTATTGTAGCAATAAAAGAAATGACCAATGTCGTATATAAATGTACGAGTCCATAATAACTATCGTCCACTTTATCAAACATTGGAAACGCCGTTTTTGCTTTTAGTTGAAACCAGCTTTGTCCTATGCGGGGAATTATAAAGTCTAAAAAATTGTAGTAGGGCTGAGCGATTGGTTTCGTAAACTCAAATGAATCAAAAGGGAAAGGAAAGCAATAAATAAAAAGATATACAAAGAAAAAGCGGAATAAAAATTTCCTGGCAAAACTCCAGTAAATTTCAAGAGGTGAATTTTGCATGATGTAACTTTTTAAGCTCAATTTTCAGAGTACGAGCTTAAAAGAATTTTCAGCGAGTTGAACTAATGATAAGCCTTACAAACTCTCCAAGCTTTGCCGGCTCCAGCCATCTTGCAACAATTACAAGATCATGTTCATTATCTACCACAATAAAATTACCGCCAAAACCATTTGCGTAATAAATATTCTTTGAAATATCACCTAACTGGTTTTCCTGGTTTGTCCACCACATTAATCCGTATGACTTATTTGCAGCAGAAGGTTGTCCAACAGAATTCACCCATTGTTCAGAGATCAATTGCCTGTTTTTCCATTTACCTTTTCTCAAAAACAATAAACCAAATCTTGCCTGGTCAAGTGTATTAATAAAAATGCCACCACCAAAGTGCCCACCACCACTTACTGATTCTATCATTTGCCCGTCAATGTTTACAAATGAATTATCATAGCCATACCATCGCCATGTTGTAGAGGCGCCAATCGGATCCATTATTCGTTCACGCAACACAACTGGTAAAGGCTTTCTTATCACTTCTAATAATGAATACGCTAACAGGTTTACCCGAACGTCATTGTATTCAAAATTTGATCCGGGTTCAAGTAGCTTTCTATTTTTCCAGTCATCAATAGTTCCTTGCTTTGGTGGACGATCGGCCCAATCACAAACATCAAACAAACAACCAGCCCAATCGGATGATTGTGTTAACAAATGCCGCCATGTAATTTTTGAATTGTGTTCTCCTTCAAATTTCCCATCCCACAGATATTCATTCACACGATCATCTATATTTTTTAATAAATGATCATCGGCAGCAAGCCCTGCGACAGTTGAAAGGAAACTTTTTGAAACACTGAATGTCATATCCACTCTTTTTACATCTCCCCATTGTGCAACGATATAGCCATTCTTTAAAATTATTCCGGCAGGCTTGCCTCTTTCTCTCATGGGTCCTGCAATTCTGTAATTCGGCTCGTTGGCATATGCTTTTAAGTTAGCAATGCGCAGATCATTATCAGTTTTTGTTTCATTATGAATAGCAAAACTTATAGCACTATCAATAAGCGCTGAATTCATTTTTAATTCTGCTGGTTTTTTTGTTTGCCAGTTTGAGTCGGGGAAGTAAGGTAGTTGACTATAGGTTGTGAATAATATGAATACCAGTAAGAGAGTAAGGAAAAATTTATTCTTGAAGAATTTCATTGTAATTATTTTAAACCAAAAAAATTGTACTTGGCAGGTGTATAGGTTGATAGCCTGTACTGAACAATATATTTTAAAAGCTTGTCGTAGCTGGAAAACTTCTTTCTAAACACTATGCATTGTCTCTCGACAAATATATATTCATAACCTTGTGAAGTTTCATTTATAAAAAGTCCGTCATGCAAATTTTGAGCGTCAAATTTTATTCTATTTTTTAAATTAGCTGATCGTAGATGATCTAAATATTTGTTTGGAGAAATGTTTATATAATTATTTAACAACCCACTTGGTACAAATTCATACTTTGTCAAAGTTGATACATGCGTCCAGTTTTCGTTATCCAAAATATCGTATTGTTGTTCTTCGCTTAGTTCAGGAAATCCGATTTCCTTATGTGCAATAAAAATATGTTCAAACTCGTTGTAATATTTTCTATAACTAATGAATGAATCGATCCTGATATAAACAAAAACTCCAATTGTGATAACAATAATTACAAGAAGCATCCACATAACTTAATTATTCATATAGTTTTTTCAAGTTTGTCAATAATCAATCACCTGCTCCTCTATAGCCTTCGGTAACTCTCTCCATTCATATTGTTGGTTACGAAGTTGGGGTTCAAAACCTGCTTCACGTATTGCTTGCTGAATACTTTTATATGTAAACCGATGCGGCGCACCCGCTGCACTCACCACGTTTTCTTCAAGCATAATGCTGCCGAAATCATTGGCACCGGCATGCAGGCAAAGTTGAGCAACCTGTTTACCAACCGTGAGCCAGCTTGCCTGTATATTTTTAATGTTGGGTAACATGATGCGGCTCATTGCGATCATGCGGATATATTCATCAGGTGTTGTAAGATTATGTACGCCGCGGATCTTTGCGAGTAATGTGTCCACATCCTGGAATGTCCATGGAATAAATGCCAGAAAGCCTTTTGCATTCTCCGGCTTGCGGCTTTGCACTTCTCTTATTTTTATCAAATGCTCAAAACGTTCTTCGATGGTTTCTACATGACCAAACATCATCGTAGCCGAAGTGGTGATATTTAGTTTATGTGCTTCATGCATGATGTCAAGCCATTCCTGTGCGCCGCATTTTCCTTTGCTTATTAACCGACGAACACGATCGATCAATATTTCTGCGCCGGCGCCGGGTAATGAATCCATACCGGCTTCTTTTAATGCGACCAATACATCATGATGATTACTCTTTTCAAGCTTGGTGATATGCGCCACTTCTGGCGGTCCAAGTGTATGCAGTTTAATAGCTGGAAATTCTTTTTTGATCTGGCTGAAGGTATTGACATAAAAATCCAACCCTAATTCAGGATGATGGCCGCCTTGCAATAACAACTGGTCACCGCCCCAGCGAATTGTTTCTTCGATCTTCTTCCTGTACGTTGGCATATCGGTTATATATGCTTCGGCGTGACCGGGTATGCGGTAGAAATTGCAAAACTTGCAATTGGCAATACAGACATTGGTCGTGTTCACATTGCGATCGATCTGCCAGGTTACTTTTCCATGTGGCACTTGTTTCTTCCTGAGTTCATCCGCTAAGAACATCAATTCGGTGAGTGGCGCTTTTTCAAATAAAAAAACTCCTTCTTCCTTTGACAAGAATTCAAACCGGGAGGCTTTCTGGTATAGATCGGGTAACTGCATCATAATAGAAGCGCAAAGGTAAAGAAGGGAAAATCATTCAATTAATCGCAGCCCGTAATTATTTGTTGGATTATTATTATAACTTGTCAGGCAGATGCAGCAAATGAGTGCAACTGCTCGTCTATTTGCTGGACATTTATCTGAACGATCAGGCCCTTCCACTTCGCTTCGCTCAGTGCCAGGGTAAATTTGCAATGATTGCCAAATAGTAATGCGAAAGCCGGTAACACAAATATTGTTTTGCTTTTTAATAGCTGTGTCTATTTCTGCAACAGCACAGGAACAATTCGTTGATGGCCCTGCAAGACTTTTAACTTCATTTCGATTCAAGCAACTTTCGGGCGGTGTTATCATGTTCAATGCCCGGTTCGCGAACTTTCCTGATACACTTAATTTTATTTTAGATACGGGCAGTGGTGGCATATCACTTGATTCCACAACCGTAGATTATTTTCATATCACTCCCACACCTTCCAATCTTACCATTCTTGGCATTGCCGGAATTCGTAAAGTAAGTTTTATATATAATCAAAAACTGCATTTACCGGGTCTTACTGTCGATAGCCTGAATTTTCATATAAACAATTATGATATCCTCACGCAGGTATATGGTGAAAAGATCGATGGGATCGTCGGTTTTTCTGTACTGAGCCGTTATATTTTTAATATAAATTATGATAGTTCAAGAATTTCTATTTTTTCAAATGGCCGGATGAAATACCCCCGCGGTGGTTGGTTGTATGAACCTATTTTGCGTACACTCCCTGTACAAACCGCACGAATTAAGGATGCGGTAGCTACTAATTCACGTTTTCTATTTGATATCGGCGCCGGTCTTTGCCTGATGTTGAACGAAGACTTTCTTGAAGACAGCAATTTTTTAGATAAGAAAAGAGTGTTGTATGCAAAAGAGGCGGAGGGTGTAGGAGGTAAAGTGGATATGCATATGACAGTGATCAAAGAAATGCGGATAGGTCCTTATCGCTTTAAGAATATTCCCGTTTTTGTGTTTAATGATACATTTAATATTACGTCCTATCCTTATTTAAGTGGCATCATTGGTAATGACATACTGCGGCGATTTAACCTGATCCTGAATTATGCGAAACGTGAATTTTATTTCATGCCTAACTCCCATTACCAGGATCCTTTTGATTATGCTTATTCAGGTATCGAGTTATATTATATAGACGGAGATATAGTATTGGGTGATGTGGCAATTGGCTCACCGGCTGAAGTAGCCGGGCTTCAGGAAGGCGACGTACTGATCGGCATCAATAATGTGCTGAATGCAAACATTCAGCAATACAAAACTACTCTACAGGCCGCTGGTCAAAAAATAAGAATAATTATTACCCGTGATGGCAAATTGATGGAATTCAACTTCAAGGTTAAGAGCATACTTTCAAAATAAAACGCCAATACTTTGAATTTCCTTCTGCAGTAATTGGCCTATTTTTACAAACTTTTTATTATAGAATTTACCATGATACGATTTGAAAAATTTATACTGCAAAACGGCTTGAGGGTGATCGTTCACCAGGATACATCTACCCCAATGGCAGTAATGAATATAATGTATGATGTGGGAGCAAGAGATGAGGATCCTGAAAGAACAGGATTTGCTCATTTGTTCGAGCATTTAATGTTCGGCGGCAGCATCAATATTCCCAGCTATGATAGCCCTTTGCAAATGGCGGGGGGCGAAAACAATGCTTATACATCAAACGATATTACCAATTACTACATTCAATTGCCAGCTGAAAACCTGGAAACAGCATTTTGGTTAGAAAGCGATCGCATGCTATCTCTTGCATTTGGTGAAAAAAGTTTGGACGTACAACGCAAGGTTGTTTGCGAAGAATTTAAAGAACATTATCTCAATAAGCCTTATGGTGATGTTTGGCATAAGATGAGAGACCTTGCTTATAAAGTACATCCTTACCGCTGGATGACGATCGGTAAAGAACTTTCTCATATTGAAAATGCAAAGCTTGATGATGTAAAAAATTTCTTTTTTAAACATTACCGTCCTAATAACGCCATACTGGTAGTAGCAGGAAATGTAACAGTTGAAAAAGTAAAAGAGCTTGCAGAAAAATGGTTTGCTGATATTCCTGCGGGAGAAAAATATGTTCGCAAACTTCCACAAGAGCCACCGCAAACCGAAGCAAGAAAACTGGAAGTAAAAGCTGAAGTTCCGCTTGATGCATTTTATAAATGCTGGCATATTTATCCGCGTAATGATAAACGGTATTATATAGCCGATCTTATCACAGAAGTTTTAAGCGGGGGCGGTTCATCCAGGTTGTTTCAATCATTGGTAAAAGAAAAGAAAATATTCAGTGCTGTTGAATGTTATCATAGCGGAAGCCTTGATGCAGGCACACTGGTGATCGAGGGCAAGCTGGTAAAAGGAATTAAAATGGAAGATGCGGAAAAAGCGGTGGAAGCAGAGTTAGAAAGAATGAAGACAGAAAAAGTAACAACTACTGAATTGCAAAAAGTAAAAAACAAAGTAGAGAGCCTGATCGCCTTTGAAGACATGAGTCTTACTAATCGTGCCAACAGTCTTGCGTTTTATGAATTGCTGGGCGATGCAGAGCAAATGAATCACGAATTAGAGAAATATAATGTAGTTACGGCAGAAGATATTTTGAATGAAAGCCAGGTCATCTTCAAAGCAGCCAATAGCAATACGCTTTATTATTTTGCAAAACAAAATTGATGTCGCATCCACCATCAAATTCGGCCGATAAACATCCTAAGCAGGATTTCCAGGTAGAACGTATTGCTTTTTTCAGTGATGCAGTGTTTGCTATTGCACTTACTCTTTTGATCATTGAATTCAGACCGCCGCATGCTGGCAAGGAAACAACCAATACACAACTATGGCACGTGTTGGTGCACATGAAATACCAACTCGCTTCATTATTGCTGAGTTTTGTTCTTATCGTCAGTTACTGGATGAGACATCATACTTTATTTAAATACGTTCATAATTATAATAAAGAGATCATCATTGCCAACATGTCGGTACTATTCCCAATGATCTTTTTTCCATTCACTACTGCTTTTTTATATGAAAGCGTTGGAGAGGGTGTGAAAAATATAGAAATACCTTTCAGGTTGTTCCTGCTGAATAATGTGTTGGCGGGCATAACCACCTATTATTTTTACTGGATGATCACACGGAAATACAAGGAGATCTCATTCCCCATGGAAAAAAAGATCGCTCATGAATTTGAAGTAGGGCTGGTCATCATGTCTATATCATTTATACTCGTCTTTGCTTTATCATTCATTTCTTTCGAAGCTGCAATGATCGGTTTGGCACCGATAGCGATAATGAAGCTTTACCAAAGATTTTTAAAAAAAGATAAAAATAAAAAACCGAATGTTGAACAGGAGCATAGCGCCGCCCATAACTGATGCGGTTAATTTTCATCTTGAATTGAAGCCTTATGAAAAGTTCACTCTTGATAATGGGGTGCCTGTATATGCCATCAACGCTGGTGCAGAAGAAGTGATGAGTGTAGAGATCGTTTTTTTTGCCGGCAATAGTTTTGAAGAAAAAAATGTTGTTGCGGCCGCCACTAATTTTCTTTTGAAAAATGGTACTTCGAAAAAGAAAGCCTTTCAGATCAATGAACATTTTGAATATTACGGTTCATTTTTAAATCGTGCCTGTTATAATGAAACTTCGACTCTTACTCTTCATTGCCTGAATAAGCATATCGGGGAGCTTTTGCCAGTGGTGCAAGAATTGATCACTGATTCAATTTTCCCCGAAGAAGAATTGGCAATTTTCAAACAAAACCAGAAACAACGATTAAGCGTCAGCTTGAAAAAAAGTGAATTTGTTGCAAGCAGACTTATTGACTCCTATTTATACGGTGAAAAACATCCTTATGGAAAATATACCAGTCATGCAGAATATGATGCACTGAACAGGGAAGAACTTATCTCGTTCTATAATAAATATTATAAGAATGGTAACTGTGTCATCTTTACGGCGGGTAAACTTCCTTTAGGACTTTTTGAATTATTGAATAAGCATTTGGGTAAACTTCCATTTGGAAATAATTTTCAAAAACCACTTCATCAAATTTCATCAACAAAAAAGGCCGGTGAAAAATTCAGGATCACTAATGATGAAAATGGGGTGCAGGGTTCTATTCGTATTGGAAGAGAATTTCCGAATCGTCATCACCCGGATTTTTTAAAAGTAATGGTGCTGAATAATATTTTCGGTGGCTACTTTGGATCAAGGTTAATGGCGAACATCAGGGAAGACAAAGGTTATACATACGGCATCCATAGTTACCTGCAAGATCATATTCAGCAATCTGGATGGCTCGTGAGCACTGAAGCGGGAAAAGATGTTTGCGAAGCGGCGATCACTGAAGTTCATAAAGAAATGAAACGCCTGCAGGATGAACCGGTAGGTGAAGATGAAATGCAATTAGTGAGAAATTATATGATGGGCAGTATCCTGGGCGATCTTGATGGTCCCTTTCATATCATTGCAAGATGGAAGAACTATATTTTGAACGATCTTAACGGAGATTATTTTTATAATGCGATCAATACGATCAGAACAGTTTCTCCGGAAGAGTTACAACAACTCGCAAAGAAATATTTAAACCCGGAAGAGTTCTATGAGTTAGTAGTTGTATAACTTCACTTAAATTCTTATCACATGAATTTTCTTATTCGTGTTTTGGTTATTGCAGCTGTTTCTTTTGGGCTAGCTCATTTACTGGGCGGCGTACATGTTACTGATTTCTGGACGGCTTTTGTATTTGCAATTGTACTTGCTCTTTTAAATATGTTTGTCCGGCCAATTTTGATCTTAGTTACTCTTCCGGTTACATTTATAACTCTTGGGCTTTTTTTATTTGTTGTCAATACCCTTATTATTATGCTGGCCAGCAAATTTATCGATGGCTTTAGTATTGATAATTTCTGGTGGGCCTTGTTGTTCAGTATTATTTTATCAATTATAACTTCTGCGATCGATAAAAAAGAAAAACAGGATCGCCAGCGGACTTAGTTAACTTGTTATTCGATCTTCATATTAAATCTTGTTGCTTGTTCCCGAATGATCTTTTCAACTTCACTTTCTAACGTTTTCGAATTATTGCCAGCCTTGGCCTTTTTAATTTTTTCTGCGGCTATAAATGTTTCTCTTTTCTTACTTATATCCTGAATTTCTTTTTGTATTCCTGATCGCTCATTGCTTTTCTGATTTACGATCACTTCAAGTTGCTGTTTGTTTTTGGTTTTTAAACTATCGGGCAATGTTTTGAGATCGATTTTATCTAAAATATTTTTGTCATCGCTTTTTGCATCTACAAGATCCCAACTGCTGTTATTATAAGTTTTCGGAGAAGCTTTTGATACGGCTCTGTTTACTCCTGCATATTTATTAACTGACAAATTAGCCTCATCCATAGAACCTTGTAATTCTTTTTTACCCCGGCCGGCCGCACCATAATAAATATAGGTGCCATTTAATTTATTGTTCAATGTAATTAAAGTACTATCGTAGGGAGTGGGTATATCTTCAGGTTTTGCATCAGAATTAATATTTGTAAAACTTCCGTTCCCGCATTCACCCAAAAGATTCCAGTGTTCTCTTATTCCCTGCAACCTGTCACCGCAATAAATAGTATTCACAATAACACCTTTCTTTTTCGCTTCTGTGCAGGCAAGAGTATAGGAAATGTTTCCCTGTAAAAAATCTTCATTGCCTGAAATGAAAATTACTTTGTAATTGGATGACGCAGTATCCCATTTCAATTCATTTAATGAAGTATGAATTACTTGACCACAATATTCCTGGCCACCATTTGTAGTAAGTTGAAATAATTTTTGTGAAAGATTGTCAAGGTCTGAAGTAAACGGTGTTATTTGTTTTACATATCCTTTCCGCAGATCGTTATTATCTCTTCCGTATTCATAAAGTGCTATTTCTATTTGTGGTGTCTCTCCATTACATTTTGCTTTGCCCATTACATTCACCATCGTCCACAGTTGTGCTTTTGCCTGTTCTATAAGACCGTCCATGCTATTACTTACGTCCAGTAAAATAGCAGCCTGGATCTTATGACTGTTCTTTATTTTTTTGGAAGTTTCTATCTCAGTTTTATGACTTACTGGTAGGGAAAAACTAAAAATGAGGTAAGAAGAAAAAAAGGCAATGGCTGGTTTAAAAAGCAGGTTCATGGTAAAAAGTTTTCTATAAGATGCACTGACTTTTTTATTTGCATAAGCAGTTCCGTTCTTTTATTCTTGTTTTAACATTTTAAGTTCCATACAGCTTTATTTAATAGGTTTGCAGCATGACTTTCGACCGCAAGGATTTATCTAACGAACAACTTATAAGTTTTTATCGTTCATTGCTTTGGCCACGAATGATCGAAGAAAAAATGTTGGTATTGCTGCGCCAGGGAAAGATATCAAAATGGTTCAGTGGCATTGGCCAGGAAGCTATTGCAGTGGGAGCAACACTGGCATTACGGGAGGACGAATGGGTGATGCCGCTGCATCGTAACCTCGGAGTTTTTACTACACGAGAGATGCCGCTGCATAAATTATTTATGCAATGGCAAGGTACCAAAGAAGGATACAGTAAAGGAAGAGAAAGAAGTTTTCATTTTGGAAATGCAGCCCATCATATTTGTGGGATGATATCACATCTCGGTCCGCAGTTAGCAATTGCAGATGGTGTGGCATTAGCACATAAACTAAGAAAAGAGAATAAAGTTTCAATAGCCTTTACTGGTGAAGGCGGAACTAGCGAAGGAGATTTTCATGAAGCACTCAATGTTGCAGCTGTTTGGGATCTGCCGGTGATCTTTATTATTGAAAATAATGGCTATGGCTTAAGTACTCCTGTAAGTGAACAGTACCGATGCATCAGTCTTGTAGATAAGGCAAAAGGGTATGGAATGGAAGGTGTGATGATCGATGGAAATAATATTTTAAATGTTTATGATACTATAAAAGGTGTAAGGGAATATTGCATCAAATATCAAAAGCCATATTTGATTGAATGCATGACATTCAGAATCCGTGGACATGAAGAAGCAAGTGGTACTAAATATGTTCCACCTGAGTTATTTAAAATATGGGAGTTAAAAGACCCGGTAAAAAAGTATGAAGAGTATATAAAGTCTATAGGTATAATTAGTGAAGAAGGTGTTCAGCAGATCAGAAATGAATTTAAGGAGAAGATAGAAGATGAATTGGCGATCGGTTTTAATACAAGTATTATTGTGCCGGATGTTGAAGAAGAATTAGAAGATATCTATGCCGTGAAAAGTGAAACGACAAATGTCAAAGTCGTTGATAATTCGAGGCCTTTTCACCACTCACCACTCACTACTCACGACTTGCGTTTGATCGATGCCATCAGTGAAGGATTAAAGCAATCAATGCAGAAACATCCCAATCTTATTTTAATGGGACAGGATATTGCAGAGTATGGAGGTGCATTTAAAATAACAGAAGGTTTTTTAAAAGAATTTGGGAAAGAAAGAGTGAGAAACACACCGCTTTGTGAAAGTGCAATTATTGGTGCTGCGCTCGGCTTATCCCTCGAAGGTTTTAAAAGTATGATGGAGATGCAATTTGCAGATTTTGTTTCAGTCGGTTTTAACCAGATCGTAAATAACCTGGCAAAGATCTATTATCGTTGGGGACAGAATGCCGATGTAGTGATCCGGATGCCAACAGGCGGTGGAGTAGGTGCCGGTCCATTTCATAGTCAAAGCAATGAGGCATGGTTTACAAAAGTGCCGGGATTAAAAGTAGTTTATCCTTCCACACCTATTGATGCAAAGGGTTTATTGATCGCAGCGATCAATGACCCAAATCCTGTAATGTATTTTGAGCACAAGGCATTGTATCGTTCAATAAGCGGACCAGTGCCTGAAGATTATTATGAAATAGAAATTGGCAAAGCAAGACATGTAAGAGAAGGTGATGAAATTTCTATTATCACTTATGGAGCCGGAGTTCATTGGGCTGAAGATTATGCTGCTGAACATCCTGAAATTTCTATTGATATTTTAGATCTACGTACTCTTGCTCCGCTTGATTATTTATCTATTCGTGAAGCGGTGCATCGAACTGGCAGAGTTTTGGTCTTACACGAAGACACTTTGATCGGTGGCATCGGTGGAGAGATCGCCGCATGGATATCGGAAAATTGTTTTGCAATACTAGATGCGCCGGTGATGCGTTGTGCATCTTTGGATACGCCTGTTCCTTTCAATATTGAGTTGGAGCAGAATTTTATGGCAAAAGCAAGATTGGATGAAACAATTCAAAAGCTGATCAACTATTAATGAATATCATTTGCAGATCATGAGTTCTAAAAATTTTCGGTATTTCTTCCTATTTTACTGAAAATTGAAAACCGTGAATCTTAAAAGCCACCTGACGGTATTTCTTCTTTTGTTTACAACACAATTATTCTCGCAGGGTCTTACACAAACGATAAAAGGAATAGTAATAGATAAAGATAGCCGCCGCCCGTTAGAAGCTGCTACTATTTCCATCGCAGATGATAGTGTGCAGCAAACTGTGATCAGTAAATCCGATGGCAGTTTTATATTATTACATGTTCCTGTTGGGCGCAGACAGATACAATGCAGCTTTATCGGTTATGAAAACTACATCACCGACAATATTATTCTGAACAGTGCAAGAGAGCTCGAACTAATTATAGAAATGGAACAGCTTTATCACCAGGAAGAAGCAGTAGTGATGAAAGCAAAACGAAATCCCAAACTTCCGGTAAACAAATTATCTGTTGTCAGTACAAGATCATTCGGTGCCGAAGAAACCAGTCGTTATGCAGCAAGTGTAAATGATCCAAGCCGAATGGCGATGAGCTTTCCCGGTGTGCAGCCGGTAAGAGATGCACGAAGCGATATTATTATAAGAGGCAATTCAGCAGCAGGAATGTTGTGGCGCCTGGAAGGAGTTGATATTCCTAATCCCAATCATTTTGCACGAAAAGGATCAAGTGGTGGAGGTATTACGATCTTCAGCAGTAATATGCTTGATAACTCAGATTTTTCTTCAGGTGCATTTGCTGCAGAGTATGGCGATGCATTATCCGGTGTATTTAATATGCATTTTCGTAAAGGAAACAATCAAAAAAATCATTACAGTTTTGGAGCGGGGCTGATCGGTATAGATTTTTCAGCAGAAGGTCCAATAGAAAAAGGAAGAAGTTCTTTTCTTGTCAACTATCGCTATTCGACTCTCGGTATCTTAAATGCAATGGGCTTTCATCTCACCGGTGAAAGAGAAAATAATACTTTCCAGGACCTGGCTTTTAATCTCAACTTCCCATCCAAAAACAACAGGTCAGTTATTAATTTTTGGGGTGTTGGAGGATTAAGCAAAGAGGATTATTCTGAAGTGGAAGATGTGGCTGAATGGGATGAGTATGATGATTATGCTATTTATGATTTTAAAACTAATACCGGTGCTGTCGGCTTTGGTCATAGTTTACAGGTTGGTAAAAAAAGTTTATTAAAAACATCGGTGGCTTATATGAACCAGAAAATAACATTTGTTAATGATACACTGAATAGACAAAAAGTTCCATACACAGTTAATGATGAATTGTATAAAACCAAAAGAATTTCTATTGCATCTTATTTCAATACCCGGCTTCATTCATCGGTAATTTGGAAAACAGGCATATTCATCACAAAAGCCAATTATGTTTTTCAGCAAAGCTTGTATGATTTTGAAGCGTCTGTTTCCAAACCAAATATCATTGATGGTGATGGAAGTTCGTGGTTAGTTCAGCCTTATACACAGTTTAATTGGAAACTTAATAAAAAACTTACACTGAATGCAGGACTGCATTTTCTATACCTGGCTCTCAACAAGACAAATTCGGTGGAGCCGCGTTTCAGCTTGCAGTATCGTTTGAATACAAATCATACGTTAAGTATAGCTGCAGGTAAACATGGAAAGATATTACCCCTTGGTTCTTATTTCTACAAAACTCCTGGCGGTTCATTTCCTAATAAAGATCTCGATATTATGAGATCGAATCATTACGTGGTAGCTTGGGATTGGTTGATGAATAAAAATTGGCGGCTGCACCTGGAAGGTTATTTGCAACAATTATCCGAGATCCCAATTGCCAACGATGTCAGCCGTACTTTCTGGTTATTGAATATGCAGGATGGCTACGCCAATGAAGCACTTGTTAGTAAAGGCAAAGGACAAAACATCGGTACCGATATAACACTGGAAAAATTTTTCTCCAAAGGATGGTTCCTGCTGACAGGGTTTTCAATTTTCAATTCCACTTACGAGCCATTGAATAACAAATCATACAATACTCAGTATAATAGTATCACAACAGGAAATCTTACTGCTGGCAGAGAATGGAAATGGAAAAAGAATAAAACATTTACAGCTGGCAGTAAGATCTTGTATAATGGAGGAATGCCTATTACACCATTGCTGGCAGGTGCACCGATCAACTCGAGAGACCCTGTACTGGATGAATCAAAAGCGTACAGCAAGCATGTACCTGCTTATTTCAGAATGGATATCCGCCTTGCTTTGCGTACGGATAAAAAGAAAACTTCTTCGACATTGTCATTGGATATCCAGAATTTGTTGGGAATTAAAAATACCGATGCCCTCAGTTATGACTATGATCCCGACACGCATCAATGGGGTTATAATAAACTTTCCGGCTTCGTACCGGTGATCAGCTACCAGTTGAATTTTTAAACCTCTGTTTATTCCAGATGATATTCCTTCTTCAGTATTTCCAATAAATTATTTGCTTGATGTAATAGCAATCTCAGATCTCTTCTGTTTGCTTTATTAATACCATTTAATCCATATATACGGTAATTCCATTCAGAAAGCTCTCTTTTGGTAAAAGACTGAAAAGAAGCATTGTCAGGAGGCGGATTGACAACCGCGGCATTCTCATCAATCATTGAATCAAAAACAAGTGCATCGAAAATTTTTGCTGCTGCAGTTCTATAATGCTCGATCTGGTTCTCTTCCACTCCATATTGTCCCAATATATTTCTTACGTTTATATCATATTTTGCGATGCTGTCTACTACTGCACGATTGCGGATCAATCGCAATGCTCCTGAATTTTTTAACTGTTGCATTGTGCCATCATTTGGAACAAACCGGTACGGAAGCGTTCGGCCAATTAGCACAGCATAGGGATATATTAATTTTGTAAAACCACCAGGATCAGAGCTGTTCATCATATAGATCATTGAGTCAAGCATTCGTTCTTTTGCTGTTCTTGCATTAATTATCCTGGCAATATTTGCAGTATCTGATCTTATATCATTAAATAATGACTGGATAAATTGTTTTTCCCGTTGATGCTCTACATAATGTTCCCGTTGATTTTCCACTAAAAACCCCAGTGTAACTGCAAGAAATAACATCAGGAATTCCCACAAATAATGTGTCCATTTCTTTCTTTCAGTGTGTGAGTGAGCATGTACTTCCATGAAAAAATATTATTCGAGATGATATTCTTCTTTCAAAGATAAGATAAGACTACGGGCACTGTTAAGCGTACGGGTCATCAGTCTTACCCTGTTTATCCAATCCAACTGTTTTAATGTGCTTAGATTAGCATATTCTTCGTATCGGGTACGATCTTTCGTATACAATCTTAATACTTCCGGGATTGAAGATTGTTGCAAAGACGAATCGGAGGCTAAAATGCGAGGAAGAGGAACACCTTTAAGATCGAGAAATTGTGTAAGGAATTTCCTGGTATCCTCTACAATGTAAAGATTTCGTTCATCAATTATTTTCATATTCTGAACCTCATTATCAAAATCTGAAAAATTCCGGACCAACGCTCTACTTCTAAAATAGCGGAGACTTCCGCTGTTCTTTAATTGCTCAATGGTGGAGTTATTTGCTGTAAATAACGGGTTACTATATATGTAAGTGGATAGTGCATAAATTTTTTTTACAAATGTTTCAGGATTAGGTGACTTTAAAATTAATATTAGTGTGTCGATTTCCCTGATCCCGGTATTCATATAAGCAATTCTTTGAGAGAGGCTCGCTGTGTCCTTG
>JBIOVR010000247.1:0-2586 GCA_044867875.1 Chitinophagaceae bacterium | reverse complement strand
CGGGGGTTAAGAAATTCTTACTGTTATCAAGATTAGGATTAGCCATGAACTTTTTTTCGTAATTTTTGTAAAGCTAAATTATTAATCACAAAACCTTGTAATATGAAATATGTAATTACAGGAGCAGCGGGTCATATTTCAAAACCGCTTACTGAAAAATTATTAAAGGCCGGACATGATGTTACAGTGATCGGCCGCAATGCAGAAAACATCAGGTCATTAACGGATTTGGGTGCTAAAGCCGCCATTGGATCAGTGCAGGATGTTGAATTTCTCAAAAAGGCTTTTGCTGGTGCTGATGCTGTATACACGATGTCTCCTCCCAACTACAACACAAATGATCTGAAAGCAAGCATAGCGGAAGTTGAGAAAAATTATGCTGAAGCACTCAAAGCAAACAATATTAAATATGTTGTAAACCTAAGCAGTATTGGTGCTCATCTACCTGAAGGCTGTGGACCAGTCGTCGGTCTTTATCGAGGAGAACAGTTATTGAATGAATTAAAAAATACAAATATCAAACACCTGCGCCCCGGTTATTTTTTCGCAAACTTCCTGGGTAATGTGGGTATGGTAAAAAACATGAACATCATCGGCGGAAATTTTGGTGACGCTAATTTCAAAATGGTGTTGGCTGATACCAATGATGTTGCCGAAGTAGCATTCGAGGAATTGTCGAACCTCAACTTCGAGGGTCATACGGTTCGCTATATCGCCAGCGATGAAAGGAGCACAAGTGATATTGCGAGAACTATTGGTGTTGCTATTGGCAAACCCGAACTTCCATGGATAACTTTTAGTGATGAGCAAGCATTGGGTGGAATGACACAAATGGGCATTCCGGAAGAAGCGGCAAAAAATTTTACTGAAATGGGTCATGCCATGCGATCTGGCATCATGTTCGAAGATTATTGGAAGCATCATCCCGATAAACTTGGCAAAACCAAGCTTGAGGATTTTGCACAAACATTTGCAGCAGTTTATCATTCGAATTAATTTTTTTTATCCGGCAACCATAATTCTATTAAACTATTGTTGCAACGCTACGTTCGGCGACAACAATTCTTATCATCATTAAAATAATTTATATGAAAGTCGGAATAATTGGAAGCGGCAATGTTGGTCGAGTATTGGCAACCGGTTTTTTAAATGAAGGCCACGATGTAATGCTTGGCACAAGAAATATCAGTAAAGAAGATGTTGTAAAATGGAAAAATGAAAATAAAAATGGTTTACTCGGTTCATTCCAGGAAACAGCACAGTTCGGAGAAATAATTGTATTGGCCGTCAGTGGCCTTGTAGTGGAAGATGCAATTAACCTTGCGGGTAAAGAACATCTCAGTAATAAAGTAATTATTGATACGACTAACCCCATTGCTGCAGTACCACCCGAAAACGGAGTGATCCGTTATTTTACAACACTGGAAGAATCACTTATGGAAAAGGTCCAAAAAATAGTACCCGATGCAAAAGTTGTAAAAGCATTTAGTTGTGTTGGGAATGCATTTATGTATAAACCAAATTTTAATGGTAGCATTCCTACTATGTTCATCTGCGGCAATGATGACGCAGCAAAAAAAACTGTTACCGATATCCTCACATCATTTGGCTGGGAAACTGAAGACATGGGAAAAGTGGAAGCAGCAAGAGCTATTGAGCCTCTTTGTATTCTCTGGTGTATTCCCGGTTTTATAAGAAATCAGTGGACACATGCATTTAAATTGTTAAAAAAATAAATTCAACAAAAGGTTGTCCAGAGAACCCTTCGTTATTTCCGATCTGAAATGAGTATTTTCAAGTAACTCCTGAAAAAAGCCTAAGGGTGTTTGCGCTATTTTCAAAAATAATTTTTGAATTTGAACAGTAGTTTTCCACTTAACAAATCATAATGAAATAATTACTTTTATTACCCGTTCAATACCCGGAAAACATTGGAAAATGCAGTTAAAAAAAGGATCCGTTCTAACTCAAATTAGTTTGCTTTTTTTTATTTGTTCGTTTACCACTTCTTCGTCTGCACAAATGATAACAGGTGTGTGGAAAGGAAAGATCAATAAGAAAAAGGCAGAAGTTAAATTAATTCAGAAAGGAGATAGCCTTGTTGGCACTTGTTACTACTACGAGTCAGAGACTAATTATCGCCGTTATTCCATTAAAGGTTATTTTGATCCGAATACCCATGAAGGTATCTGGTGGGACGATCAATTGCTGGAAGAAAAAACCGGGAAGTTTAGCTTAAATACTCCCGGCAAAATTCCTTACTTATCATCAGCGGATTTTAATTGCCCGGGAAGTGATAAAATGACTTTAGAAGGTGATGCCGCTTTAAAAAACAAAAGAGAATCCATACAGGGGCCGGTTGTTCTTGAAAAAACAAATGAAACCTTATTTCCGGATGAATGGGATTTTATTATTGAAAACTATACGCTGGGTGCCAATGATCCTTACTATATTGACAGTGTTTCATCAATCGTTTCAACACCGGTTATTGTGCCTGTGGAAAAAACAACTCAACAAAAAGAAAGTACTGTTGAAAATAAAGAGCCGGTCAAAATAAATGACCGGGTTGCAAATGTGGATCCCGTT
>JBIOVR010000246.1:0-2567 GCA_044867875.1 Chitinophagaceae bacterium | reverse complement strand
CATCATTGAAAATTGGGCCAGGCGATAGTGCAAGAAGTCATACTGCCGATGAATTCATTTACATTGAGGAGATAAAAGAAGGAATTGAGTTGTATATTCAACTATTGAATGAAATAATATGAAACTTTGGCAAAAAGATAAAGCCTCATTAAAAGAAGTAGAAACATTCACTGTTGGGAAAGACCGTGAAATGGATATGTACCTTGCTGCTTTTGATGTACTTGGTTCTTTAGCGCATATTCAAATGCTGGAATCAGTTGGATTGCTAACAAAAGATGAACTATCGCAACTTCAGCAAGAACTAAAAAGCATTTATCAACAAATAGAAAAAGAAGAATTCAAATTACAGGATGATGTGGAGGATATTCATTCACAAGTTGAATTATTACTTACACAAAAGCTTGGAGACGTTGGTAAAAAAATACATGCGGCCCGCAGCCGGAATGACCAGGTATTGGTAGATATAAAATTGTTTCTAAGAAATGAACTGGAAGAATTGGTAAAAACAATTCAACCATTCTTTGACTTACTGCAAACACAAAGCGAAAAATATAAAGATCATTTATTGCCTGGTTATACTCATTTACAATTAGCAATGCCTTCTTCATTCGGTTTATGGTTTGGCGCTTATGCTGAAAGCCTAGTCGATGATATGATCACATTAAAGGGGGCTTATGATATAGTAAATAAAAATCCATTGGGTTCAGCGGCTGGCTACGGTTCTTCATTTCCGATCAACAGAACATTGACGACAAAGTTGCTGGGCTTTGATGATCTGAATTATAATGTAGTGTATGCACAAATGGGAAGGGGAAAAGCTGAAAGAATCGTTGCTCAGAGTTTGTCGAATGTTGCAGATACGCTTGGCAAACTAAGTATGGATGCCTGTTTATATCTGAATCAGAACTTTGGCTTTATTTCTTTTCCAACAGAATTGACAACTGGCAGTAGCATCATGCCGCATAAAAAGAACCCAGATGTATTTGAGCTGATCCGCAGTCATTGTAACAGAATAAAATCCTTGCCAAATGAAATTACAATGATGACAACAAACCTGCCGTCTGGTTATCATCGTGACCTGCAATTACTAAAGGAGCATTTATTTCCAGCATTCAAGACTTTGAAAGATTGTATTGAAATGGCTGGTTTGATGCTAAGCAATATCGAGATCAAAAAAGACATTCTTGCTGATGAGAAATACAAATATCTGTTCAGTGTTGAAGAAGTAAACAAGTTAGTTAATACAGGTATGCCATTCAGAGATGCTTATAAAAAAGTGGGGCTCGATATTGAAACTGGTAATTTCAAATACGATACTTCGGTTCAACATACGCATGAAGGTTCAATTGGAAACCTTTGTACCCGGGAGATAAAAAAGCAAATGCGAACAATAACTGAAAGCTTTGCTTTTTCAAAAATTGAAACGGCATTATCAGGCCTTCTAAAATGATCTTAGTTATCTAATAAACGCCTGTGATAATTTACTTGGCCAAGATGATAACCCAGATGAACAGTCAGATGAATAAGAAAATATCCTGTCGATGTCCTTTCCTTAAATACCAGCAAAGGATACTCTCTTTCAAGATCATTTTCTTTAAGCTTGCTTAATGCTTCTTCCACAACCACAATTGTATCTTCTATCATTTTCACAAGTTGAAGTTGGGGGATATTTTTCAATGAAAACTCCAAGTCCCTATTACGAACATAACCTGTTTTGCCGATCTCCACACTAATGTATGCATTTAAGTTTCCAACAAGGTGAAGGCAGAGATTACCTGAAGAATTAGCAATGCTTTTATCTACTTTCCATAAATTATTTTCAACACGATAAGAAGCTATTTCCTGTTTCAATTTTTCAAGATCTCTTTTGAATATTTTTTGTAGAGTTTCTATAACCATTACAAGCCGTATTTATCGATGAGATAGATCAAAGCCGCCATATTAACTGCACCGAGTTCAAGTTCCCTTTTATTTACATTTTCAAATACATCATTTCTTGCATGGTGATAATCGAAATAACGTTGTGAGTCAGGACCTAATTCTGCAACCGGAGTTTTAAATGTTCTATTCAAAGGACCAATATCAGCACCGCCGCCGCCATTTGTAATTTCATAAACACCATAAGGATAAAGAAGAGGTACCCAGCTTTGTAATTTTTTTAATTGTTCAGGAGATCCGCCAAAACTAAATCCGCGAGGAGTAAACCCACCAGCATCGCTTTCAAGAGCAAAGATGTGTTTTTCATTTTTTGCTTTTGCTTCTTCAGCATATTTATTACCACCACGTAAACCGTTCTCTTCATTTGCAAACAAAACAAAACGGATCGTTCGTTTTGGCTTATAGGCGAGTGCTTTAAATGCACGAAGCAATTCAACTGTTTGTACACAACCTGCTCCATCATCATGTGCTCCTTCAGCAGGATCCCATGAATCAAGGTGCCCGCCGATAGTTAGTATTTCATCAGGAAATTCTGAACCGATCAATTCACCAATCACGTTATGCCCGATAGTGTCAGGAAGAAAATGAGCATTTGATCTCATTGTTACACTCATCACATTATTATTCAT
>JBIOVR010000245.1:0-3162 GCA_044867875.1 Chitinophagaceae bacterium | reverse complement strand
GAGACCTCGATGAAAGATTTCCAATATATCACCAGTCAGCATCCGGCATTTGTTGAAAATTTATACCAGGATTTTGTGAAAGATCCTGCGAGTGTGGACCCGGAATTCAGAAAATTTTTTGAAGGATTCGATTTTGCGATCGCAAGTGGTAAGCCAACTACTAATGGAAATGGTGCAGCAATAAAAGAAACTGTGCCGGTAGTAACAGAAAGCGGCATCGATTGGAAACGGGAGCTTGGTGTGTATAGAATGATCCTTGGTTATCGTAACAAAGGTCATTTGATCGCTAAAACAAATCCAATACGTAAACGAAAAGATCGTGGTGCAAACCTGGATCTTGAGTTCTTTGGTTTTACTGACGCCGATCTTGATAAGACTTTTAATGCCGGAAATTTAATTGGGCTTGGCACAACTACTTTAAAAAATATCATTGCCCATCTAGAAAAATGTTATGCTCATCATGTGGGCATTGAATTCAAATACATAAGCAACCAGGAGGAGATTGACTGGTTGACGAACGAAATGGAGAAAAATTTTCATGCAAAACTTTCATTGACTCAACAGCAGCGCATTTTAGAGAAGTTGAATCAAGGGGTGATGTTTGAAAAATTCCTGCACACAAAATATGTTGGTCAAAAAAGATTTTCTTTAGAAGGAGGAGAGACAACAATTCCGGCATTGGATGCCATTATAAATTCTGCTGCAACCCTGGATGTGCATGAAGTTGTGATCGGTATGGCACATCGTGGAAGGTTAAATATCCTTGCAAATGTGATGGGTAAAACCTATGAGCAGATATTTAGTGAGTTTGAAGGAACCGCGAAACTGGACCAAACAATGGGAAGTGGTGATGTGAAATATCATATGGGTTACGGAAGTGAAGTGGAAACTCCTGATGGAAGAACAATGCATTTGAAGTTAATGCCCAATCCTTCGCATCTTGAAGCAGTTGATCCTGTCGTGGTTGGTTTTTCAAGAGCAAAGGCTGACATTATGTATGCAAGTCATTATGATAAAATACTTCCAATATTGATCCATGGTGATGCAGCATTAGCCGGACAAGGGATAGTATATGAAGTTTTACAGATGAGTTACCTCGATGGTTTTTATACTGGAGGCACTATTCATTTTGTAATTAATAACCAGCTCGGTTTTACTACTGATTTTGATGATGCAAGAAGTTCTGATTATTGTACATCATTAGCGGCAGCAATACAAGCTCCAGTATTGCATGTAAACGGGGATGATCCCGAAGCTGTAGTGAAATGTGTGGAGATGGCAACAAGATTCAGACAAAAATTTCATTCAGATATTTTTATTGATATGGTTTGCTATCGCCGTCATGGACATAATGAAGGCGATGATCCAAAATTTACACAACCGCATTTGTATGCCCTAATCGATAAACATCCAAATCCAAGAGAAGTATATGTAAAATATTTATTGGAGAATGGAGAAGAAGATGCACAGGAGTTGGCAAAAGGAATGGAAAAGAAATTCTGGGCCGATCTGCAGGAGCGATTAGATGAAGTGAAACAAAATCCATTGCCTTATAAATATCAGCCGCCGGAACTAGAATGGAAAAAATTACACAGGGCAACGGTTGAAGATTTTGATAGTTCGCCTGCATCTGCAATAGGAGAGGTTGCTTTCAAAACAATTTTTGATGCTTTGATGAAATGGCCGGAAGATTTTAAGCCATTGCGTAAGGTGGAAAAGTTGTTGCAGGATAAAGTGAAATTATTTCAAACAGAAAATAAAGTTGACTGGGCCACCGGAGAATTACTTGCTTACGGAAGTTTGTTACTTGATGGGAAAGATGTAAGGATGAGTGGACAAGATGTACAAAGAGGAACATTCAGTCACCGTCATGCCGTATTACGTAATGAAGAAAATGATAAAGCGTATAATCGCTTAAGTGCAATACCCGGAGCAAAAGGAAAATTCAATATATATAATTCACTGCTGAGTGAATATGGTGTTCTTGGTTTTGAATATGGTTATGCAATGGCTAACCCGAATGCTTTGGTGATCTGGGAAGCACAGTTTGGTGATTTCGGTAATGGCGCTCAAACAATGATCGACCAGTTTATAGCTGCCGGCGAGCAAAAATGGAATAGGATGAATGGCGTTACTATGTTACTTCCACATGGATATGAAGGGCAGGGACCTGAACATAGCAGCGCAAGGCTGGAAAGATTTTTACAGATGTGTGCTGAATTGAATATGGTGGTAACAAATATTACAACGTCTTCTAACTTTTTCCATGCATTACGCAGACAATTACTCTGGTCATTCAGGAAACCATTGATCAACTTTGCGCCAAAAGCAAATCTTCGTCACCCGGGTTCATATTCTGTAATGAGTGAATTTACAAGCGGAGGTTTTAAAGAAGTGATCGATGATTCATTTGCAGATGTATCGCAAGTGAATAAAGTTTTATTCTGTAGTGGAAAAGTTTATTTTGATCTTGCAGAGAAGCAACAAAAAGTTGGAAGAAAAGATATTGCGATCATTCGTGTCGAGCAATTATATCCTTTGCCTTTAAAACAACTCGACGATCTGTATGCTAAGTATAATAAAGCAACATGGTTTTGGGTACAGGAAGAACCATTAAATATGGGGGCGGCTTCATTTTTAAAAATGAATTTGCATAGCATTAATTATGGTGTGATCAGTCGCCAACCATCAGCATCAACGGCGACTGGTTATAATAAAGTACATGTGCAGGAGCAGGCGGAGATCGTAGAAACGGCGTTTTCGATTTAATGTGCTAATTTGACAATATGCCGATGTACCAATGAAAGAAATCTAGAAACAAGAAATTAGAAATAAGTTTTATGATCGATATAAAAGTTCCAACGGTTGGTGAATCAATAAGCGAGGTCACTTTATTAAAGTGGACAAAGAAAGATGGTGATTATGTAGAAAGAGATGAAGTGATCGCAGAATTAGAAAGCGAGAAAGCAACTTTTGAAGTAAATGCCGAAAAAGCCGGCGTTATTAAATTGGAGGATATCAAAGAAGGCGATAGTATTAAGATAGGTGATAAGCTGGCAAGCATTGATGAAAAAGCTTCAAAACCTTCAAACGGAAAACCTGCTGCTGAAAAAAAATCAGAGGTCAAAGCTGAAAAGTCAGAGGAAAAGAAAAAGTCAAAGA
>JBIOVR010000244.1:0-3736 GCA_044867875.1 Chitinophagaceae bacterium | reverse complement strand
TGCGACTTGATTCAGGACGTGATTGAAAATATTCATCACTTTGCTTTCCGCTTATCTTTTCAATTAATCCCGTTATTCTCACTTGTCTTTCCAGTTCTTTCCAAAAGAAAACGAGACAGGCTTTTGGGTTTTCAGCAAGTTGTTGCGCTTTATAACTCTCATAGTTGGTAAAAAAAACAAATCCTTTTTCATTAACCTCTTTCAGCAAAACAATTCTTGCAGATGGCAATGCGTCAAGTGAAGCGGTTGCCAGCGTCATTGCATTCACTTCATCGATCTTTGAATTCACGGCTTCTACCCACCATTTTCCAAATTGCCTGATCGCATTTGCATCCACGTCGCTTTCTGATAAACTTTTGTGAGAGTAATCCCTTCTTATATCTGCAATATTGTTATGCATAAAATTTAATTCATTGTAAAGGTAAACCGGCATCAATAAAAAAAGCTCCTACCGGAGCTTTTACTTTATGATTTTGATCAGTTATGACCCCGTTCCTTGTTTTTCCCTTAACCTATCTCTTTCTTCAGCCACGATATTTAGTTTGCTTTCTAATTCACCCAATCTTTTTATCTGGCCTTCCAGTTTTTTATTGGCGTCTGTCATTTGATGAAGATCATTGTTAAGTTCCTCCAAGTATGCAACCTTCTTTTGCAATTGTTGGCGCTGCTGATTGGACTCAGTTAATTTATCTTCTACCTTTCCAAGCTCGATCTGTAGTACCTGGTTTTCATACAAATAATGATTGACCTTATTTTTTGATTCATCTAACTCACGGGTAGCCTTATAATAAGCTTCTTTCAGATCTTCATATTCAATATTCACCATTTTTGTGGAAGAGAGCTGCGCTTCTAATTTATATATCTTGCCTTGCAGGGTATTAAACTCACTATACGCACTATCCAGCATTGAACTCATCTCGGTGGTAAGGTGTTCCTTTTCCTTTATATGATTTATCTCATCTTCTTTTTCCTCCAGCAAATATTTCATGTCTTTGATCTGCATGCTCAGTTCTTCATTGCTTCGCAATATCTCCTGGCTTTTTTCTTCTGTTTCTTTAATTACATCTACCTGCTCAAGCAACTGGCTTATTTTGGAATTATGATCCAGCAGGCTTTGCTGGGCCTGGCGAAGTTGTTCGTAATAATCCGTTTTTGTTTGTGGTAGACTCTTTTCTGATCTTGTTTGCTCTACATCAAGAGTTAGTTTTCGAACCTGGTTCTTCAACTCCTGGATCTCAATTTCATAGATCCTTTTATTTTCAGTCGCATCAAGCAACCGATTTTTCAGATCAGTAATTTCTTTATCCTTTATCTCTGCCTCATTTAAATATTTTATTTTCCAATCATCAAGACCACTGCTGACAGATTTTTTTTCATTCTCCTTTTTTTCACCACGACGGCTGGTATAAAATAAATGGATGACCACGCCAACAACAATGGCGCTAATAAATAAAATAGCGATCTCAATAATTGATAAACTAATGGTTGGCATATTATAAATAACAATGGAAACTAATAAAAATCTCCCGGTTTTGGCCCGGTAAGTTTTTCACAATATCTGCAAGAATGAATAAAAAGAATTGATGAGTTATTAACTCGTGACCAATGTGCCAACTTTTTCGCCAGTTACTACCCGGCGAAGGTTGCCTGGTCTGTTCATATCAAATACTACTATTGGAAGGTTGTTTTCCATACAAAGAGTGAAAGCGGTCATATCCATCACCCGCAGGTTTTTGCTTATGCATTCCGCAAAAGTTATTTTATCAAATCTTTTCGCGGAAGGATCTTTTTCGGGGTCAGCAGTATAAATGCCATCAACCCTGGTGCCTTTTAAGATCACACTTGCATTGATCTCGATGGCCCGAAGTGAACCTGCTGTATCCGTTGTAAAATAAGGGTTCCCGGTACCAGCACCAAAGATCACAACACGGCCTTTTTCCAAATGCCGTATGGCACGGCGACGTATATAAGGTTCGGCGATCTGTTCCATCTTAATAGCACTGAGCAATCTTGTGAACACACCTACTTTTTCAAGTCCTGCCTGCAAGGCCATCCCATTGATCACCGTGGCCAGCATTCCCATATAATCGCCATGAGCTCTTTCGATCCCCGTTTCCGCTTCGTTCATGCCACGATAAATATTGCCGCCGCCAATTACAATGGCCACCTCTACCCCTATCTCTGTCAGTAATTTTATGTCGGCAGCATACTGGGCAATAACATCATTATCAAATCCAAAATTCTTATTCCCCATCAATGACTCGCCAGAAAGTTTCAGAAGAATACGTTTATACTTTGGAACCATGTGCCGCAGTGTTTTTTGTTACGTTGCGAAGATAGGGAAAGGCGTTTTTTTGGGTGGTTTTATTTGGTAGCCGGCCGAGTGCTACTATGAGGCTTTTGTTGCGACGCTCCGTTCATCTTTCTTTTCATCTCTTGGCAATTGCGTCGCAGTTTACCCAGAGCAAAGCGAAGGGTCGCACTCTTCAGTGTTCTGTTCGCTACTCAACTTTTTATTGCCCTCAAAGAATATACCATTGGTATTTTTCCTTCCATTCCCTTTATATGCCAATTGCCCGTTTCTGTTTCCACCATATTTCTAAAACAAGGATATGGAGAAAACATGTGCTCATTAAAAAATTCAATCTTTAGTCCTGCATTGATCAGTGCATTCAGTACTTCACTAATGCTGTGGTTCCAACTATACTCCTTGCCTTTGATATCGGCATTGCGATCTGTATATGTTCCTTCATTTTCTGTAATGATAAGTTCGCGGTTATCGTAATAATATTTTATATATGTAAACTCGTCATCAAACATCCAAACAACAGGATGAAACTCGGCCATATAAAAAAAACCACCGGGTTTTAATCTTTCAACTATCACTTTTGCCCATAAATCGAGATTGGGCAACCAGCCAATTGTTCCATAAGAAGTAAAAACAATATCGAATTGTTCTTTTATAAATTCAGAAGTATCATAAACATTACAACATACAAATTTTGCATCAAGCTTAAGTTCATCACTAATTTCTCTTGCAAGTTTAATAGCATCATCACTTAGGTCAACTCCTATACACTTTGCACCCATACGGCTAAAACTTAACGTATCCATTCCAAAATGACATTGTAAATGCAGTAATGATCTTCCATACACATCACCAATTTCATTTAATTCAATTGGTGCAAGAACATTTGCTCCCTTTTTAAAACCTTCAAGGTCATAAAATGCAGAATCTTTATGTATTGCAGTTCGCTGGTTCCAAAGAATTTTATTGGCTTCGAAATATTCATTCATGTTTTCCATATTATAAAAATAAAAAAGGGAGCCGAATGACTCCCTTAAAATATTTTGATCTGCAAAATTTATCCTAAAGCCACCCTTTTAAACTCTGTCACTTTCACATCACCATTTTCTTTCAAATAGTCAGCAACTGTTTTGCTGCCATCTTTTACAAATGCTTGTGCAGTGAGTGTTTGTTCTTTGAAGAATGCCCCCATTTTGCCTTCAGCAATTTTAGCAAGCATTTCATCAGGCTTACCTGCCATCTTCGGGTCTTGTTTCATCAATTCAACAATGATCGACTTTTCACGTGCAATTACATCAGCAGAAACAGAAGCTGCATCAACTGCAACCGGATTTAATGCAGCAATTTGCATAGCTACATCTTTACCAACTTCAGCTGCATCTTTATTTAATCCAACTAATACACCAATTCTGTACGCACCATGAATAT
>JBIOVR010000243.1:0-2464 GCA_044867875.1 Chitinophagaceae bacterium | reverse complement strand
CTTCCTGCAATTTTTCCCTGACCTGGTGAAGCATGAAAAAGTGTATGTGTTAGAGACGCCATTGTTCCGGGTAAGGAATAAACAAGAAACTATTTATTGCTATAGTGAAGAGGAGAAACAGGCGGCGATGAAAAAACTGGGCAGTAAACCAGAGATCACAAGGTTTAAAGGCTTGGGTGAGATAAGTCCTGATGAGTTTGCTTTATTCATTGGAGCTGATATGCGAAAAACGCTGATGCGTTTAGAACATGGCGATCATATTCAACAATTGCTGGAATATTATATGGGGAAAAATACAATGGAAAGGCAGGAATTTATTATTGAGAATTTAAAAATTGAAATGGATAAAGTGGGGGAAGGAGCAATTGAACTGAATGCTTAATTTTTTTTTTGACCCAACTGTTATGCTTCTATTAAGCGTCTGTTGCGTCGCACTCTTCAACGTTCTGTAATTCTATTCAACAATACAATTTGACAAAACTTGACGTCATAAGAAAATCCAAATCACTTTTCATGAAGTGGAAGCTTCATGGGATCTTCGAGCCATTTGCTGGATTTTTTTTGAATGCTTATCACATGAGCAAGTTGAGCAAGTGGAGAAGCAAAACAAAAGTGAATGGCTACAATGATTGGTACCAAAGTAAATGGGATTATAATAGACGCCTTAAATTATATGAAGAAACTAGTAAGGCAGAAAAATTAGATAGCTCTTCGATAGATTATTTTGAATTTGGTGTTTGTGGTGGACAGTCTTTCAAATGGTGGCTTGAACATAATAAAAATGCAGATTCAAAATTTTATGGCTTTGATACATTTGAAGGATTACCTGAAGCATTTGGACCATTTGGTAAAGGTTCGATGGCTGTTGCATTGGAGTCTTTAAATATTAATGATCCGAGAGCAAGTTTTTATAAAGGTCTTTTCCAGGATACATTGGTTCCTTTTCTTGAACAGTATAAAAGCGAAAGAAGGAAATTGATTCACTTGGATGCTGATTTGTTCAGCGCTACTTTATTTTCTTTATCTCAGCTATATCGATATCTCAATGGTGGCGATATTCTTTTATTTGACGAATTTGCAGTGCCGAAACATGAGTTCATGGCCTTTAAAATATTTACCGAAAGTTTTTATGTGAACTATGAAGTGATCGGTGCGGCAAATAATTATTTATTCTTAGCAGTTAAAATTAAGAAGTGATGTTACATATAGTTTTTCAACAAGACGATGTGCAATTGCTGAAAGAAGCAATTAAACTTGATGAAACTTTGCAAGGCGAAGTATTCGAGATCAAAGATGAATGGGGCGTTGGCCCATTAAAGGATCTTGACACTGATGAAGGTTGGGATGCAAGACAAAACTGGTGGAGAGAAATGCTTACCGGCTCTCCTTATGGAGAAAAATTAGTAGGAACGTTTGATGATAGGGAAACAGTAAAGTTGATCAAAGATAAATTGGATGCTGATGAAACATTGGAAGCATGGATATGGATGGGCCAAAATCAACATGACGTTACAGGTTATTATTGGCTGATGCCGCAATTAAGATCATACCAGGGAAGGGTAATGATCCTTTATCTAAATAATCTTCCTTTCATAAATGAAAAAGGCCAGTTGTTTTATCCATGGTCTGTTCATGATATTTTACCAAAAGAAGCAGTAAAGGCAAAGAAACTTGCAAGACAAATTACATTAAGTGAATTTGAAGTCGATCCTGATGAGTGGAAAAAAATTAGTGATGAGAGTGCAACAGTAAGAATTTTAGAAGGCGGTAAAAAGATCGTTGCTAAGGAAGAATCATTTTACGATAACGAGGTCTTAAAAAATATTACTGCTGAATGGCAAAAGGCAACAAGAGTGTTAAGCAATACACTTCATCGCATGAAAATAAAGACCGGTGATGTGTTTTTAATGTCGCGGATGAAACAATTGATCAGTGCAGGAAAGATCGAGACAATGGGTAATGTAGATGGAGGATGGAAAGAGTTTGATGTGAGAAAGGCAGGAAGTCAATCAGAGAACGCAAATGTTGAAGCTGATACACTCAATAATCAATAATCAATAATTATTAATTAATAATTGCAACTTAATATTTCGAATGGCAAAAGCAAAAGTTTCCAATATCCAAAACAACGAAGTTGGTCTGCCTGGCCAATATAGAACATGGTTTCTTGATTATGCCTCTTATGTAATTCTAGAAAGAGCTGTGCCGGCAATTGAAGATGGTTTGAAACCTGTGCAACGTCGTATTCTTCATGCAATGAAGGAAATGGATGATGGCCGTTTCAATAAAGTGGCGAATGTTATTGGACAAACAATGCAGTATCATCCGCATGGTGATGCTAGTATTGGTGATGCATTAGTAAATATTGGTCAAAAAGATCTGCTGATAGAAACACAAGGTAACTGGGGTGATGTAAGAACCGGTGATGATGCAGCAGCACCAAGATATATTGAAGGTCGCTTAA
>JBIOVR010000242.1:0-2373 GCA_044867875.1 Chitinophagaceae bacterium | reverse complement strand
GTTCTTTTACTTTTTCATCCGCACAAAGGACTGCATGAGCTGTTCCCCAGGGTTTGGTTCTTTCCTTTGGTATCTCAAAACCTTCGGCATATTTATTCAATTCCTGGAAAACATATTCCACTTCTATCCTGCCTTCAATATCTTTTCCAACGATCTCACGAAAGTTCTTTTCAAATTCTTTACGAATAATAAACACTACTTTTCCAAAACCAGAACGAATTGCATCATAAATAGAGTAATCCATAATCGTTTCACCAGATGGGCCAAAACCTTCCACCTGTTTCATACTTCCATAACGTGATGCCATTCCTGCAGCCAATATCACTAATGTTGGTTTCATCTTATAATTTTAATGTCCAAAGACCTGCGAAATTAAATAAATTAGCTTCTCACCTTATATTTATTACATGGAACTTCCTGATCTTAAAAAAATCACAATTGATAAAATACAACCCTCTTTTTTACAAAATAAAAATGTCGAGCTTGATGTACTCCGTCTTGATAATATTCACCCTGTTATTTCAGGCAATAAATGGTTTAAACTAAAATATCATCTTGACAATTTTAATGCCGGTAATTATAATGGTATTATCACATTCGGTGGTGCCTGGTCAAATCATATTGTCGCTACAGCCTGTGCCTGTTACTCAAAAAAAATAAAATGTATTAGTATAATTCGTGGAGAAAGACCTCAACAGCTTTCTGACACCTTACTTGAAGCAGCTAACTATGAAATGGATCTGAAATTTATTTCAAGAGAAATGTATTCTCAAAAAACCACCGATGAATTCCTTAGATCGATCAAAAAAGAATTTCCCGGATATTATATTATTCCTGAAGGAGGCTCAGGAAAAGAAGGAGAAAAAGGTGCAGGCGAAATACTGGAATATGCAGATGGGAAGAAATATACGCATATAGCACTTGCCGTTGGTACAGGAACAATGTTAAATGGGATCAGTGCGGCGGCCTCAGCCAGTCAAAACATTCTTGGCATTGTAGCTCTAAAAGGATGGAAAGTAGAAAATGAAACGAACAATATTGAGATGTTCCTGAATTATCATTTTGGTGGATATGCAAAATATGATCTTACTCTCATTGATTTTATGAATGAATTTTTCAGGCTTACAAACATTCCCACCGATTTTGTGTATACCGGTAAACTGGCTTTTGCATTATTCGATCTGGTAAAGAAGGATCACTTTCCGCTAGGCAGTAAAATTCTCATGATCCATAGCGGAGGTTTACAGGGAAATGCCTCGCTGCAAAAAGGTTCGTTAATCTTTTAAGTTTTGCAGTTTGCATACCTATCTTTGTCAAGGTAGACCAAAAGAAAAATCTTGTTTTAACGTTCTATATCCATGAGAAAAATCATTCTGTCCCTTTTGATTTGTACTTCTGCTATAACCTATGCCCAGGATTCTTTGCCTGCTTTTTCTGTTGTAAACAAAGGGAATAATCGTGTTGTCATCAGTTGGAATAACAAGTTTCCCCAGTTAAAACAAATAAGTATTCAGCGATCAACAGATAGTCTTTCCAATTTTAAATCACTGATCACTGTTCCAGATCCAAATAATAAACAAAACGGATATCTTGACGCAAAAGCGCCGAACGATAAAATGTTTTACAGGCTTTATATTTTAGTTGATGGCGCTAATTTTATTTTTTCAAAATCGAAAAGACCCGACAACCACAGCATACGGACAGCGTTGCTTTCCGATACAACATTAAAAGCAATTACAGATAGTGTTTACCTGAAGGTGGTGGGAAAGATCATCAGTCAAAATCTTCCTGACAGTGCCTTGACCACTGAGGAACTTCTTCTTTTAGGAAGATATAAGAACAGCAAGCAGGAGGTCATTCCTGATAATAGAGACCGAAAGATCGATGCAATAATAAAAAGCAAACCTGATGCTACAATTTCGCAATATCACATCGTGGCAAATAAAGACGGACTGGTGAGAATTTCATTGTTAGATTTTGGCGGTAAAAAATATTCTATCAAATTTTATGAAGATGATGATACTTTTCTTTTTGAATTAAAGGATATCAAGGAAGCTTCTTTAATGCTGGAGAAATCCAATTTCTATCATTCAGGGTGGTTCAAATCTGAATTATATGAAACTGATAAATTAATAGAGAAGAATCGTTTTTTTATTCCGAAGGATTTCTGAGGGTGAGTGGTCAGTGGTGAATAGTCAATAAAGAATGATCGAAACTCTCTTTGACAACTCACCATTCACCATTCACGAGTTCCACCTCAAACACTTTTTCAAAATTCTTTTTCACTCTTTCTTTTACTTCTTCAAAATCAATTTTCTTTCCTAATTCTTTTTCAAGCGAGGTTACTTGTTTATTTTGAATACCGCAGGGAAT
>JBIOVR010000241.1:0-4879 GCA_044867875.1 Chitinophagaceae bacterium | reverse complement strand
ATCTTCTGCAGCGTAAGGAAAAGGCACAAACAATGTTGGCTTTTTCATCACACATAATTCTGCAATTGCGATCGCACCTGCTCTTGAGATCACTATATCACTGGCTGCATAAGCATATTCCATCTTTGTAATAAAATCATTTACCCAAACGCCAGGTCTACCTGCAACTCGATCTCTTGCTTTTGCCAAATATGGTTTTCCTGTTTGCCAGATCAACTGTAGCCCTGCATTTAGTATATCATCAAGGCGTTCATCAATCGCTGCATTGATCGACTTTGCACCAAGACTGCCGCCAACCACAAAAACAGTTTTTCTATTTAAATGCAACTGGAAAAAATTGTCGCCTTCTGTTCTTGTTATTGATGATCCTGAGATCGCAGACCTTACTGGGTTACCGGTCAATATGATCTTTTCTTTAGGAAAAAATTTCTCCATGCCTTCATACGCCACACATATTTTTTTCGCTCTTTTTCCTAGGATCATATTTGTTTTTCCCGCAAATGAGTTCTGCTCCTGAATTACTGTTGGAATATTTCTCTGTTGCGCTAACTGCAACATTGGAAAACTTGCATAACCACCAACTCCAACAACTGCATGCGGTTTGAAATCACTCATTATTTTTCTTGCCTGGAAATAACTTTTAATGATCTTAAAAGGCAAACCAATATTTTTTATCAAAGAACTTCTGTTGAATCCGGCTATATCCAATCCTATGATCTTATATCCTGCCTGCGGTACTTTATCCATTTCCATTTTCCCTTTTGCCCCTACAAATAATATTTCTATCGAACTATCTTTTTTTTTCAAAGCGTTGGCAATTGCTATTGCCGGGAAAATATGTCCGCCTGTTCCACCACCTGCTATAATTATCCTCCTGCTCATGCATTTTCAGTTGCCATTTGTTTTTTTCCTTCTAACTGCTCTACATTTCTTGCTACGCTTAAAATGATCCCAATTGCAAAACATGTAAACAAAAAGCTACTGCCTCCCATACTCACTAATGGAAGTGTAACTCCAGTTACCGGAAACAAGTTTACACTCACCGCCATATTTGCCACAGCCTGTATCACCAATGTGAAACTGAGTCCCAAGGCAAGGAAAGCACCGAATGCATAAGGACACCTTTTAAAAATTCTGATGCTTCGCCACAAGAACACGAGATAAATAAATAGAATAAATGCGCCGCCTATCAATCCATATTCTTCCATGATTATTGGATAAATAAAATCGTTATAAGCCTGCGGTAAAAAATCTCTTTGTGTGCTATTGCCCGGACCGACACCTACTAAACCTCCTTTAGCGATAGCGATCTTTGCTTGCGTTACCTGGTAAGCATCGTCATCAATTGATTGTTTGCTTCCATACATGAATCCTTCAACACGATTGATCCATGTGTCTGCTCTTGCAAATAATCCTGACGAAGTTTTCTTAGAACCAGTTAATTCATCGCCAGCGGAATTATGACGAACAACAGCGGCGAAGATCAATATCACGATCGGGATACATGCAATACCAACAGTTATCAATAAATGTTTTGTATTTGCTCTTCCAATAAAAAATAATAACAGGCAGCTTGCGCCAAGCAATAAGGCCGTTGAAAGATTTGCAGGTGCGATCAATGCACAAACAATTCCAACAGGAATGATCAATGGCAAATAACCTTGTTTGAAATTCTTAATAGTATTTTGTCTTTTGCTTATTTGTCTTGAAACATACATGAACAAAGCAAGCTTCGCCAGATCGGAAGTCTGCATTGTCATGTTGATTATTGGCAAACGGATCCAGCGACTGCCCTCATTCATTTTTACACCGAAGAATAATGTATAGGCTAAAAGAGGAATTGAAATGACAAATAAGAAATAAGCAACTTTTGACCAGATCGTATAATTAACACGGTGAGCAAAATAAATAACCGCCATTCCCAGTATGATGAATGTTATCTGCTTGAACAAATAAACTTCGGTATTACCACGATACAATTTATAGGCAAGCGAACCAGTGGCACTGTACACTACAAGCAATGATGCAAGTACCAACAGGATAACTAATGCCCAGATCACTTTATCACCTTTGGTTCTTTCTCCAAAGTTTTTGATCTGTTGTTGTATGTTTAATGCTTCGGTCATTTATTTATAATTCTTTCACCGCTTTTTTAAATTGGTTGCCCCTGTCTTCATAATTTTTAAAAAGATCAAAACTTGCACAAGCCGGGCTCAATAAAACCACGTCACCTTTTTCTGCAAAATGAAAGGCAGCATGCACAGCTTCTGAAGCACTGCCCGTATTTACAATTGTGCTTGTTATATTTCCAAATGCCTCGTGTATCTTCCTGTTATCAGAGCCGAGACAAATGATCGCTTTCACTTTTTCTTTTACCAGTTCGGTGATCAATGAATAATCATTTCCTTTATCAACTCCTCCAAGGATGAGGATAGTGGGCTTGTTCATACTTTCTAATGCATACCATGTACTATTTACATTTGTTGCTTTGCTATCATTGATGAACTCAACACCACGGATAGTGGCCACAGGTTCCATTCGATGCTCAAGACTTTGAAAAGTTGTAACAGCTTCTCTTATCTTTTCCTTTCTTAATTCCAGCGTTGACGCTGCTACACAGGCGGCCATTGTGTTATATTGGTTATGTATTCCTTTTAATGCAAAATCATAGACACTCATACTTACGTAATCGTTTCCTGTTCTTACATACATGTCCCCATCTTTAATAAATGCTCCATTCGGTAATTCTTTTTTCATGCTGATTGGCAGTTGATTTGATTGAATATTGAACTTGTTTAAATATCTCATAGTTACTTCATCATCCAGGCAATAAATGAAGTCATCATTTTTGTCCTGGTTCATAGCGATACGAAATTTGCTCCGTATATAATTTTCAAACTTGTATTCATAGCGGTCAAGATGATCTTCGGTAATGTTGGTGAGTATCGCCACATCCGGTCTGAATGTTTTAATATCATCTAACTGAAAACTGCTGATCTCTGCTACATACAGAGGTTTGGGATCTGTTGCAACTTGTCTTGCAAATGAAAAACCGATATTGCCAACCAAAGCACAATCAAGCCCTGCTGTTTTGCAGATATGATATGTTAATGCAGTTGTCGTCGTTTTTCCATTGCTGCCGGTAATGCCAATAATTTTACTATTGCCTTTGTAGCGGTAAGCGAATTCTATTTCACTGATGATCTCAATTCCTTTTGCTCTTATCTTTTTCACCATTTCATTTTTTTCCGGGATGCCCGGGCTTTTCATCACCTCATCAGAATCCAGGATTCTCTCATCAGTATGCCTGCCTTCTTCAAATTCGATTCCGGCATTCAGCAACTCGTTGCGATAGATCTCTTTCAAAGAACTTCCGTCTGTAAGAAACACGTCATACCCTTTTTGTTTTGCCAGCAACGCAGCGCCGACTCCACTCTCACCTCCGCCGAGTATGACAAGTTTCTTTCTCATTGTTGTCATTCATTGGTTGTACGGAACTTTGGTTTTTCACAAGCATTAGTTCTGTTTGTTCTGCACCACAATCTGGTTTGGACTTCGATTCAGTTTCTTAGGGTTTCGAAAGGGGCGGTTTTTCAATAATGATTTTCATCAATCCATTATCTCATTTTCAATGTTGCAATACTTAATAACACACCAAGCACTGTCACGATCCAAAATCTCGTCGCAATTTTTGCTTCATGATAACCTTGCTTCTGGTAATGATGATGCAAGGGGCTCATGAGAAAAATTCTTTTTCCAACTCCTGTCTTTCTTTTTGTGTATTTGAAATAGGTAACCTGTAACATCACACTTAACAGCTCCACGAAAAACACTCCGCAAAAAATCGGTATCAATAATTCTTTATGAACAATAATTGCAATTGATGCGATAACTCCCCCCAGCGTTAAGCTTCCAGTATCACCCATGAACACTTGAGCCGGGTAAGAATTATACCAGAGAAATCCAATACAAGCACCGATCATTGCCGCGATAAAAATGGATAACTCTCCGAGATCAGGGATATACATGATGTTGAGATAATCAGCCAAAAAGAGATTACCACTTGAATAAGCAAATATTCCAAGGCATACTCCGATCAATGCAGATGCTCCGGTTGCTAATCCATCTAAACCATCAGTAATATTGGCTCCATTTGAGACCGCTGTTATAATAAAAATTACAACCAGTATATAGAGTATCCATGTATAATCTCTCCAGCTTACTGGTAGAAGTTTTGAATAATTAAATTCATGACTTTTTACAAATGGAATGGTTGTTACTGGTACTTTGGTTTCCACAAAATATTTTGGCTTATTATTTACAGTCTTGCTGAATACAGTTGTATCTCCAATTATTGGAATCCCCTGGTATTCTCTCCAGATCCTTACATCATCATTAAAATAAAGTGTAGCTCCAACAAAAATTCCAAGACCTACTTGTCCAAGAATTTTAAACCACCCGGCCAATCCGTCTTTATCTCCTTTTTTATATGCTATTCCTTGCTCATGAGCTAAACGTTTTGCCCGCAACTTTAAATAATCATCAATAAAACCGATGATGCCCAGCCAAACTGTAGCGATCAGCATCAGTATAATATATATTGTATCAAGCCTGGCAAAGAGCAAAGTCGGAACTACTATACCGAGAATGATGATCACACCTCCCATTGTTGGTGTTCCTTTCTTTTGTTGCTCGCCTGCAAGCCCCAGGTCACGAACAGTCTCATCACCCAATCTTTTTTTAATTACATTGATAAGTCGCTTACCAAATACAAGTGTGATGATCAGAGATAACAACATTGCCAGCAATACACGAAAAGAAATAAAGCCAAGGATCCCGCTTCCGGGAAAGTTGATCTTTTGTTCTTTAAACCATTCAA
>JBIOVR010000240.1:0-7652 GCA_044867875.1 Chitinophagaceae bacterium | reverse complement strand
ATCATATAAAAGCTTGAAGCCTTCCAAACGGAAGGCTTTATTTTTTAATTAATAAATCAAAAGTCAGTAAAATGAAAGTTGCAGTAGTAGGCGCCACAGGTTTAGTAGGCACCAAAATGTTACAAGTTCTTGCAGAAAGAAATTTCCCGGTAACTGAATTAATTCCGGTGGCATCCGAAAGAAGTGTTGGTAAGGAAGTGGAGTTTAAAGGAAAGAAGTATAAAGTTGTGAGCATGGCTGATGGGATCGCCGCTAAACCAGCAGTTGCAATTTTTTCTGCAGGCGGAAGCACTTCATTGGAATGGGCACCAAAATTTGCTGAAGCGGGGATTACTGTTATTGATAACTCAAGTGCATGGAGAATGGACCCGACAAAACCTTTGATCGTTCCCGAGATCAATGCAGATATTTTGACAAAGAATGATAAGATCATTGCGAATCCAAATTGTTCCACTATCCAGATGGTTGTTGCGTTGAATCCTTTGCATATAAAATACAAAGCAAACAGGATCGTTGTAAGCACTTACCAAAGTGTAACCGGTACAGGCAAAAAAGCCGTTGATCAAATGATGGGTGAAAGAGATAAAGCAGTAAAAGGCTTAAATGGCGAATACGAAATGGCCTATAAATATCGAATTGACCTGAATGTAATTCCACAGATCGATGTATTCCTTGATAATGGCTATACGAAAGAAGAAATGAAAATGGTGAACGAAACAAAAAAAATAATGCGTGATGATTCAATTCGTGTAACCGCAACTACAGTACGTATACCTGTAATGGGCGGACATAGTGAAGCAGTGAATGTAGAATTTGAAAATGACTTTGATCTTAGTGAAATAAAAGCATTGTTACAATCTGCGCCGGGAGTTGTGTTAGTAGATGATCCTTCAACACAACAATATCCGATGCCGATGGATGCACATGAAAAAGATGAAGTGTTTGTAGGAAGATTGAGAAGAGATGAAACACAACCAAAAACGTTGAACATGTGGGTTGTGAGTGATAACTTAAGAAAGGGTGCAGCTACGAATGCTGTGCAGATCGCTGAGTACTTAATGCAAAAAGGTCTTCTATAAATAAAAAAGCCCCGATATATCGGGGCTTTTTTTTTATCTTTTTTTTCTTTTTTCTTTATATGGAAAATTTTCTCCAAAATCATCTGTTATCCATTCAACGATAACATTTGGAGCTGTATCATAATCTGTAGATCTTTTATAATTATCATTCCATAATGTTTGGTTATCGCTAAGCAAGTTACAGGTGGCATAAATATCATAAGTTTTGCCCACTGAACTTGGAACCGGCACTTTTGAGCCAATACCAGTTTTATATATAACTTGTTTCGCCACACCAACTCCATAAGAAGCTTCATCACTCATATAACGTTGTTTACGAATATTCATCCTGATAACTGAATTAACTCCTAATAATTTTGCTAACTCATTATCATCTTTATTCCAGCTATCACGAACAGAGATACTGTTTTTCTCAAGTATTTTGAGCGTGGTGTTTATATCCTGGAAGTTTACAGTCGTAATATATTTCTTTGTGTTTGCATGATTCAAAATGCTGTTCATTAATGCATATTGAAAATCGATGCTTTCTCTTTCCTCTGCTTTTGCAATATCGTCGGGGGATAAGTTCTTTGGTTGTTTACCTGAAAAGGTTACTTCAGCTGGAAGAATAGCCACTACTCTGTGGTTCTCTGTTTTTTCTTCAAAATTACTTGCTGTGTAATACTTATTGCTACAGGAAAACAAGAAAAGAATAAAAATGGCGATAAAGCCTGGGAGTAGATTTTTTTTCATAACGGGTCGGGTTTAGGATACAATATACAACAACGATAACGCCTGTCTAAGTAGTATCACAACCGTTTAACTTTTCTCTTTGTTGAGTAAAAGTTAATGAGAAAAACTCCGAAGTAGAATTACTTTGTAAATGGATAAACCCTGACATAATCTATTTCCATTGTGGCAGGAAAGATCGTATCATCAACTCCTTGTGCTCCTCCCCAGCTTCCTCCAACAGCAATATTTAAGAGCAAGTGAAATTTTTTATCATAAGGCCAGTTAGTAGAACCACTACCGCTATTTAGGTATTCAAAAATTTGTTCGTTATCAAAATATCCGCGAATGCCATAAGGCGCCCAATCAAGACGGTAAACATGAAAATTATCAGTAACGCCACCTAAATATTTGCCAGCACCTTTGCCATTTGCTCCGTAGAATGACTGTGCATGAAGTGTAAAATGAACATTGTTCAGATCATAACCTACATGTTCCATTATATCTATTTCACCACTGTTGGGCCAACCTCCATATGCATTATCTGTCGGAAGCATCCATATAGCAGGCCATGTACCTCGACCTTTCGGAAGTTTTGCTTTTACTTCTACTCTGCCATATAACCAATCTGCTTTGTTTTTGGTAACCATTCTTGCAGAAGTATAAGTGTTTGAAAAATCAACTTTTTTTGCAACGATCTTCAATGTGCCGCTGCTTATGGAAGCATTTAGGCCATTCGTATAATTTTGCAATTCATTATTGCCCCATCCATTTCCGCCAACATCATAACCCCACTTTGCTGCATCAGGTGAGCCATCGGTATTAAATTCATCTGTCCATGATGCATTGTTATCGAATAACCACTCATGAACTACGGGTGGAGGAGGTGGTGGTGGAGGCGGAGGTGTAGTTCCGCCGTTTCCGGAATTGTTTTTACTACTACAAGAAAATAAAAAGCAGGTCACCAGGAAATAAAAACTTTTTTCAAAAACCAGTTTATTCATTTGTAGTGATAATTAAAATTGAAATATAAAGTTCCAAATAAAAGTCGATATAATTAGCGTTGTTAGTCTCACCAAGCTACCTGAGTGATTCATTAATAAAATCAATTAATGGCTGTAACGCTTCAAATGCAGTTGTTGTTTTTTTGACAAGGTCTTTTGAAGTAAGATCCGAATCTTTTAAAGATGCCATTGAAACAAAGCTTTTCATTTTTAAATATTCTGCCGCAGGATTGGTGGGTTCATAACCTTTCGGCACTCGGCTAAGAACATATTCTGCATCATGTGAAAGATCTTTATAAACGGCTTTGATTTTTTTTGAAGTAACGATCTTTTTGAACGCATCAAGATTATAATCGATCTCTTGTCTTACTTTATTTAATTCTGGAGGCATTGGCATCCATAATCCTCCACCAACAAAACATTGTCCTGGCTCGCAATGAAAATAATATCCGGCGAATACAGATTTTTTTCCTCCACGGTTTATGTAGGCACCCATATTTGTTTTGTAAGGAGATTTATCTTTTGAGAAACGTACATCGCGGTTGATACGGAACATACAATCTTTTGCCACAATTGATTTTATGGTAGTATCACTTTTGCTGTGTTTATCAATGACGCTTTGTATGAAGGTTGTAAAATCGATCTTTGCTGCTTCATATTCTTTTCTATGTGCTTCAAACCACGGCTTGTTATTATTCTTTTTTAAATCTTTTAGAAACTTTAAAGTAGCAGGTTGTAACATATTTTATTTTTTACCAATCATTTTTAGAAACTCATTTTCTGAAATGATCTTTACTGAATTTATCTTTTTTGCTTTTTCTAATTTGCTTCCGGCATCCTCACCTACAACCAGGTAACTTAATTTGCTGCTTACGCCGCCAAGAATGATTCCGCCATTTTCTTCTACCATTGCTTCTGCATCGCTTCTCTTTAATGTGGGCAATGTACCTGTAAATAAAAATGATTGACCGGTAAGATTTCCTCCGGTGGTGACATGCTCCTTCTTTTCGTTTTTTAATTTCAATCCCAGCTTTTCTAATTGCTGTAGCATTTTAATATTCTCCTTATTACGGAAGAAATGATAAATGCTGCCACCAACTTTTGGCCCGATGTCTTCAAGGTTTTGAAGATCTTCCAATGAATAATTTTGAAAATCGAGTAAATGATTTACCGAACGTGCCAGCGTCTTTGCAGTCGTTTCTCCAACAAAACGAATACCTAGTGCATATAAAAGTCTATGCAATGGTTGATTCTTAGAATTTGTGATGGCAGTTTGCAAATTGGTGATCGACTTTTCGCCAAAGCCTTCCAATTCAGAGATTTTTTTATAATCGAGTTCATAAATACCGGGAACATCATTTAATAAGCCGAGCTCATAGAACTTCCGCACATTAGCATCTCCAAATCCGCGGATATCCATTGCATCTTTACTTGTAAAATGAATGATACGTTCAACAACTTGTGCACGACATTCAATATTTACACAGCGCCAAACAGCTTCACCTTCTTCTTTAAATAATTTGCTTTTGCATACAGGACATTGATCAGGAAATTGAATTTTCTTTTCCTTACCATTTCTTACTTCGGGTAGTGATTTTACAATTTGTGGAATAACATCACCGGCTCTTTCGATCAATACCTGGTCACCGATGCGCAGATCTTTTTCTTTGATGTAATCTTCATTATGAATAGAAATGCTGCTGACGGTAACGCCGCCAATTCCGACGGGTTCCAATTTTGCAACAGGTGTTACAGCACCCGTTCTTCCGACCTGGAATTCTATTCCGATTAATTTAGTTGTTGCCTGTCTTGCCTTGAACTTACACGCAATGGCCCAGCGTGGGTGATGTGATGTCATTCCTAATTTATCCTGCAATGCCACATCATTTACTTTTATCACCATTCCATCAATTTCATAAGGAAGATCATCACGCATTTCTTCAAACTCGTTGCAATATTTTATTACCGCATCAATTCCTTTTAAGACTTTTTTTTCTTTTTGGGGGCTTCGAAATCCAAGCTCCCAAAGTATTTCAAGTGAGCCCGAATGCTGATCAAGTTCTTTAGCAGCTTTTTTACCACGCAGTGTTGTAAAATAACTGATGTTATAAACGAATGCTTCCAAACTTCTTTTTCCAACTTCTTTTGGATCTTTTATTCGCAAAGTTCCTGCTGCAGCATTTCTTGGATTTGCCAAAGGTGGCAATCCCTGCTCCATCAACTGCTCATTATATTTTTTAAAATTATTTTTATTGATAAGCACTTCTCCTCTCATTTCAACCTGTTGTAATCCGTACGCAGAAAATTTAGCAGAGAGAGGAATGCTTTTTATTTGTTTTATGTTAGTCGTGATCTCATCGCCTTCTACACCATCCCCACGAGTTACACCACGAACTAAAAGATCATTTTCATAAATAAGTGAGATGCTTGCGCCATCGAATTTTGGTTCTACACAATATTCAATTTTATTTTCACCAGTTAGTTCTCTTGCCTTTCTGTCAAAATCAATTAAATCATCAGTATTATAAGAGTTGCTTAACGAAAGCATCGGTACTAAATGCTGAACTGTTGGAAAATCTTTTGTAAGACCTTTTGCAACACGTTGTGTCGGTGAATCGGCGGTTATCAGTTTGGAATTTTCTAATTCAATTTTTTCCAGGGACTTATAAAGCTGGTCGTATTCAAAATCGGAAATGAGCGGATCGTTCAATATATAATAGCGGTACTCGTGAAAACGTAAAGCATCGCGAAGTGATTCAAGATCTTTTGCACCAATATCCTTTTTCTTAATTAAGGAAGTAGTATCTGCTTGTAACTTTTTCGTTTGGTCTTTGCTATACATTGCTGAAAGTTAAGACAGTAAAAATAATTTTTTGATTGAAGAAATTTCGACTTTGAAAAGTAAAAGGTAGGTATCGTGTAATTTGTACACAATCCTTATCTTTAGTGTCCAAAACTTGTCAATGAAAAGAATTTTTCTGCTGCTTTGTGTTTTTCTATTTGCAAATTTTTGCCGGTCACAATTACTAAGCTGGACACCTGAATTTCCGAAAGACAATGATAATGTAACGATCACAGTTGATGCAATAAAAGGCAACCAGGGTCTGTTAAATTTTGCAGGAAATGTGTATGTACATGTTGGCGTTATTACAAATTTAAGTACCGGTCCAGCCAATTGGAAATATTCAAAATTCACATGGGGCTCAACCGAAGCTGCAGCTCTCGCTGCTTCTGCCGGCACAAATAAATGGTCATATACTATTAATAATATCCGGGCTTTTTTTGGAGTACCAGCTGGTGAAACTATTTTAAGGATTGCCATTCTATTTCGTGCCGGGAATTGCACTGATTGCCTGGCTCAAAGAAATACTGATTTAAGCGATATGTATGTACCGGTTTATGATAATAATCTTGCAGTTCGTTTTAATATTCCTTTAATGCAGCCATTGTACACACCCATTCCTGAGCCGATCAACAAAATGGTTGGAGACAATATAAATATTACTGCAGTTGCAAATGGCACTTCTAATATGAGATTGTTATTAAATGGAAATGTTATTCAAACTGCAAATAATGTTACATCGATCAGTGCTAATCCAGCATTAACTGTTGCCGGTAATCAAACCTTGGTTGCTGAAGCAGTGGCTGGTGCAGTTACAAAAACTGAAACGATAAATTTCTTTGTTGCCAACGGACCAACTGTTGCTGCATTACCAGCTGGTGTAAGAGATGGAATTAATTATGAAGCAGGAAATACTTCTGTTGTTTTGGTTTTATATGCACCGGGAAAAAATCGTGTATCAGTGATCAGTTCATTTCCGGGAGGTAGTTGGATAGAGCAAGCCTCAAATCAAATGAACAAAACGCCAGACAATAATACATGGTGGATACGGATCACAGGCCTTACGCCAGGAACCGAATATACGTTTCAATATTTGGTAGATGGACAATTAAAGATTGCCGATCCGTATTCAGAAAAAATTCTTGATCCTTCTAATGATAATAGTATTCCAACAAGCACCTATCCCAATCTTATACCTTATCCATCGCAAACAACAGGCATTGTAAGTGTGGTGCAAACAAGTGCCCCGCCATATACATGGCAGGTTCCCAATTTTTCAAGACCTGATAAAAGAGGACTGATCATTTATGAATTATTACTAAGAGATTTTTTACAGGCACATGATTGGAAAACATTGAGAGATACGCTGAGTTATTTTAAGAAAATGGGAATAAATGCAATTGAAATCATGCCTTTTAATGAATTTGAAGGAAACAGCAGTTGGGGTTATAATCCTGATTTTTTTCTTGCACCTGACAAGTATTACGGAACAAAAAATAGCCTGAAAGAATTCATTGACTCCTGCCATTCAAAAGGAATAGCAGTGATAATGGATATTGCATTGAATCATGCAACAGGTCAATGCCCGTTGGCTGCATTGTATTGGAATAACGCTACCAATCAACCAGCAGCCAATAATCCGTGGTTTAATGTGACGGCAACGCATCCTTATAATGTGTTCAATGATTTTAACCATGAGAGTTTGTCTACACGTTATTTCACAAGTCGTGTGGTGGAGCATTGGCTTACAGAATACAAACTGGATGGTTTCCGTTGGGATCTAGCAAAAGGGTTTACCCAAAACACACAATGCGGTGGAAGTACTACCAACGAAGCTTGCATTGCTGCTTACCATGCAGACCGGGTTGCTATCTGGAAAAGATATTATGATACTATGCAAGTGAAATCTCCCGGCAGCTATTGTATCCTCGAACATTTTGCCGATAATACAGAAGAGATTGAACTTTCAAACTATGGAATGATGCTTTGGGGAAATAGCAGCTATAATTTTGAAGAAGC
>JBIOVR010000239.1:0-14189 GCA_044867875.1 Chitinophagaceae bacterium | reverse complement strand
AAAGGAGGATAGCTGATCCTCCTTTGCTACTAAATAAAATGAATTTATCTATTTGAATGTATAATATATACCAATATTGAAAACTGCACCGGATCCGTTGCCCTGAACAAAACTACTCGACCCAACTGTATTCACTCCTACATTAAAATCAGATTCTTTACCCGTTTCTGTATCATCCTGCTTATATGTTATTGTTGAATATCCTAATAGTCCATATTGACCGACTGCAGTCCAACGCGGAGACAAAGCATAAGCCGCGCCGATCCCTAAACTAATACCAAATCCAGAACCTTTAAATTTCTCTTCTGGTGTAGACGTAAAGTCTGTACTCTCACCGGACAGATAGTTAAAATACAATCCAGAAAACAAACTGAAGTTATCAGTCACTTTTTTAAATTTCCTTACATAAACGGTTGGCGAAAAACCGAAAAAATCAGAGGTCTTGACATCATCATCCTTCTCAGTTGAACCATTCAAACCAAGAATAAAACCCAACTGGATATCATTCTTCAGGAAAGTACCTATCTCAGGACCGAAAGCCCAGGAAGTGGTGGTGGACTTTGTCCCATTGGTTGGTTCAGTTGTATTTGTGCCATAACCTGCTACACCACCAATATACCAACTACCTTTTTGTGCATAGGTGATCGAAGAAATTAATACGATCATTAGAACAAGGAATTGCTTTTTCATATTATTAGGTTTTGATTAAATTGTTATCCACTCCAAAGTCAATATAAATACAACTCCTCTTCAAATGCACGAACCCTGGTAGTGTGTATTTGTCTTTTTCATAACGGAACCGGTTGATCAAGATCTGTTCTATAATGATAAATGACAAAATTTTCTGAAAACTTATGCTACTTTGACGAGACCTCGTTTGGCTCTGCTTCATCCCGGTGCGATATAATAGCAATGAATTATGGAAAAACCCGGCGAGCAGAATTATCTATAGGCACGGTGAATTACACTTCAAAAAAGTACAAAGTGCTTACTAACCAGAATAAAATAGTGACGTCTAAAAGATGGAGCAATGGTGCGGTACTACTAAGTTAGAATTTTTTAAGAATTAAAAAAAGGTAAGATTGTTTTATTGTATCACTACTTTTTGTGTCGTGGAAATCGTTTTTAACAAATAGATTCCTTTGGCATACCTGCTTACATCAATGGTTTTAATACCCTCATTTACTTGTTCCCGCCAGAGCAATTTGCCATCGGCTGTGTAAAAAGCCAGGCTGGTTGCCGTGTTTACCTGCAAGGTCAATACATCATTGTTAACAGGGTTTCCCAATATTGTAAGTGGCTGTAGGGTCTTTGTGAATGATAGCATTCTTACGGGGCTGTAGCTGTAACGGCTGTCCACATCTGTTTGTTTGATACGGTAATAATTAAGACCTTTTACCGGATTGGTGTGTACATAATTATAATAGCTGGTAGAGTTGGTATTACCAGCTGCCGCAAGGCTGCCGATGATAACCCAGTTTATCCCGTCTGCACTGTGCTGTACATAAAAATCTTTTGTGTTCTGCTCCTGTGCTGTGGCCCATTGCAGCAGCGACTGGCTGTTGTTTTGTGCTTTAGCCGTAAACGACAACCAGGTAAGCGGAAGCGGGGCAAACTGGCTGGCAAGTGTTAGTTCATTTAAAGTAATACCGCTAAGGCCGTTGGTGAGAACATAATTATTGATGTCATCACGGGTGCTGGCAGGATATGCAGCCCAGTAGGAACCGTTGTGAATATTGAGGGTAAGGTTTGCCTCGGCAAGACCGTTCAGTTCCGCATCGATATAGTTTATTTGTATCGATCCTGAAAAAGCATTGCTGGTATTGCTGAACTGGTATACCCGGGAGATATAGGGATTAACCTGGGTGTGAACAATTGTAGCCGATCTGCTCAGTATAACATTGCTCAGTATAAAATCAGCCGATGGAATAAGCGTTAAACCATCCGTATGAACCTGGGTTCCGTTTTGAATAGTTAAACTGGCGCCGGGGTCAACGGTTAGTTGTGCATGTGCGTTGCATAAAAACAAAGCACCAAAAAAAACAAACAAGATCTTTTTCATTTTTTAGAATTATTGACCAATAATAATCCAGTTCGTTCCATCCGATTGAATAGTTACAAATTGTCCCTTTAATAGTGGCCATGTTGCTAAACCATCTATAGTTTCTGAACCGCTTGGGTCAACGGTTAGCGTAGGGTTTCCGGCTGTGGCGGAGTTTTTTATTGTAAATATTTTTCCGCCTAAAACAGCGGCAGCACTTGGCAAATTTATTGTTCCATTACCATTAGATGAAATTGTACCGTCATAAGCTGTGGCCGCATACGGCAAAGTAGGGTTAACCACTAAGGAAGGTGAAATACGCTCAGATATAATCATCCAATTCGTTCCATCACTTTGTAGTTGCAAATAATCAAATCGCTGATTTAAACGAAGAGAAGTTATTCCATCAATCGTTTCACTTCCGTTACCGTCTACTATAACAGTGTTGGCACCGGCATTTGTTCGTTTTATGGTATAGGTTCTTCCTGCTTCCACAGTTGCCGCAGCAGGCAAGGTTACCGTAAAACTGGCAGATGAAGCATCTGCCCATATGGTTTTATCATTCTTATTAGGTGTGTAAGCTGTGGTAACTTGCGTTAGTGCTGTAGGCTGGGCTTCAGAAATCGCCCACCAACTATCAGGCCCACAAACTACTTCAAGAGCTGAATTATCTTTACCTAAAACAAGTGTATTATCTACGATTCCGTTTAATTTTTCTCCCGGAGCAGGCCTCAAAGTAATACTACCATCACCACTACCGTTTCTTTTAAATATATACTCTCTGCCCAGAGAGTTAGCCACGGGAGACAATATCATATCAGAGTTAGTATTAGTATTCTTGTCAATGATCAGGATGTGATCATCCTGCTGAATCGCATAATTAGTACTTGCATCCAGTAACCTTACTTTAGTTGCAATACTACCCATAAGGGTTACAGAACTGGTTAACGGCAAATTGTTTTCACCACCTGGGCTTCCATCTGAATAACCACCTAAAATATTAAACCCAATACGGCCGTTTAAACCATCAATATGCATGAAGTCATATTTATGAAATACTCCGTTCCCGAAAGCGTCAAAAAAACCATCCCGAATAAAAAGGTCTTGTCCGTCTAAGTACCAGTTTACTTCTCCGGTTTCTTTAATTAGTAGCTTAACAAATTCGTCTTGCCCTGGTGTGCCACTGTTTAATATTATAAAGCTACCGCCTGTGCCAAGTTTGGCTTTTACATTTTGGGCTTGAATTAAAAGTGGAAAAAAAACTAAGAGAAGCAGTAGTGTTTTCATGGTTAAGTTTTTTATGGTTAAGTTTCTATGGTTAATAAAATTGGTAAGAATTTAAAAGTAACAAAAAAAACAACTCAAGTTGATAGAGATAGCAGCTTTGTTTATTCCAATATCAAATAGATACAATACAAATATTTCCCAATCCAATAATTCAGTAATTTTTTCACCATGCGAATTCTGCATCATTAAAACATGTAACTTCATAATACTGCAAACCCAGACACATACACTGTGCCAATAATGATTGTATCGGTGTATCATTTACCTGCCTTGACATACCCTACGCTTTGAGCAACTCAACAGTTGCATCAATTAATTGTTGTAAATTTTAAAACCTTAGTTTATGAGAAACAGAATTCTATTCAACCAGCTAAAATATTTTCACTTAAGAATTTTATTAATTAGCGCATGCTTGATCTTCGTCGGAAATTATTTATCCGCACAAGCAGTTGGTGATTTCCGTTCAAATAGTTTATTACCCGCAAACTGGGAGGTCGCTGCTACATGGCAAATGGGGGATGGAGTCGGATGGGTAGCAGCAACTAGTTATCCCGGTCAGAATTCGGGAACACTTGCCGTAACAATTCAAAATGGTCAACTGATAACTCTAAATGTAAGCCCGGGAAATCCTATTGGGTCACTCGTCATTCAGGGAGGTCCCGCTCCTATCTCTGGATTGACCATTTCCGATGGCGTTACCCTGAATGTGTCAGGACTGGTACAGGTTGATCCGCCTACCGGTGTCGCACCTTCACCTTCCGCTAACGGAATTGCAATAAATGGAGCCAGTGCAATATTGAATTGTGGATCCTTAACTTTAGTTGAGAGCCTAAGTGATACCTGGGGATCTGGTTTAGGATTTAATAATGGCGGCACAGTCAATGTAACAGGAAATGTAACTATGAGTGCCGCACAGCCCCTAAGAACTCAAATTGCTTTTAGCGGCGGAGGCACATTGAATGTTGACGGTGACATTACTGGCGGACAAATATCAGTTATTGGTGCTGCTGGTATCAGCACGATAAATGCAGATCCTATGACGCTGGGTAACCTGGCAATGATTAGTGCTGGATCTATTTTAGATTTGAACGGAATTACAACAGTCAGCGGTACTCTTACACTTACAGCGGGTAAAATAGATATCGGACCCAACTTTTTGACACTTACCAATGCAGTACCCGCCTCCCAGCTAATTGGTGGAAACGGTACTTCATATGTTTTTACAACCACGACTTTCGCCGGGTTTGGTCTCCGCCGCAATGGACTTGCTGCAGCAACTAATTATACTTTCCCCGTGGGTACACCCACTGATTATATGCCGGTAATTGTAAACACTGCCGCAGGCATAAGCAATTTTACAATGAGTGTTTATTCTCCGGCAGCTTTTAACGCTACGGTAGGTGGTCCGCCATTTCCTTCTGGAATTCTACTAAGAATGGTAGATGCCATGTGGTTTATTAACAGAAGTGCTGGTTCCGGTAATTCAACGATTACACTTCAGTGGGCAGATGCACTTGAAGGGGCCACATTTTCGGGTTTAGCTAATGGATCGATTGGCATTAGTCGTCATGATGGTACCTCCTGGTCATTCCCCCCTATTCAAACTAGTGGAGATAATGGTACTAATACTGTAACAGCAGACTTTAGTGCATTTGGAGTATTTGGCGTAGCAGATATCGGCGCAGCATTGCCCGTTAAGTTCGGATCAATAAAAGCTTATGAAAAACAAAACGGCATACAACTGGATTGGAAAGTTTATTCAGAAAATAAAGTAAAGAACTATGAGGTTGAAAGATCAGCTGATGCAAGAACATTTACGTCTGTTGGATCATTACCTGCTTTGTATAATAATACTAGCGATGGCGACTATGGTTTTTTTGATGCCAACCCGCTTGCTGGTACAAGTTATTATCGAATAAAAAATAATGACCTTGATGGCAAATCAGCTTACAGCATTATAGTTAGAGTGAACAGGAATAAAACCATGAAAGGATTGAGCCTTTATCCAAATCCTGTAAAGAATGGAATTGTTTTACTCCAGGGAAGTGATCTTGGCCGCGGCAATTATAAGATAAACATATTTGGCGCCAACGGACAGGAGATATACAAGCAACAGGTAAAACACAACGGTGGAACCATATCTCATACAATAGAACTGCCATCAACTATTAGTAAAGGTGTGTACATGCTTTCAGTAAAAGATGAGAACGGAAATATTATTTTCAACGAAAAACTGGTGAAACAGTAAACGGTTAGCGAGCCGAATTAAAAAAATTAAGCAACGGAAATGTTCATATTAAATTCATACTGATTTGTAAATTAAAATCCCACAAGAATGAAAAAGAATACTATCACACTTATCATCCGATCATTGTTATTTTCTTTAGTATTATTATTTGCAAACTCGACCAAGGCCCAATCTGGTAAAGACAAAGAATTGATCCAGGATTGCGATTCTGCGAAAGCAGAATTCATTAAAACAGATGCTTTATTGAGCAGTGTATTTCAAAGCGCTACTGGTTACGTTATTTTTCCCAATGTTGGTAAAGGTGCAGTCGGCATAGGCGGTGCATCCGGAAATGGTATTGTTTATGAAAGAGGTGTAATGATCGGCAAAGCAAAGATGTCGCAGGTAAGTGTAGGCTTTCAATTGGGAGGCCAGGCTTACAGGGAGTTGATATTTTTTGAGAACCAGGAGTCGATTGACCGTTTCAAAAAAAATAAAGTTGAATTTTCTGCACAGGCATCCGCTGTTGCTGCAACAGCAGGTGCTTCTGCAAATGCAAAATATCATGAAGGTGTCATGATATACACACAGCAAAAAGGAGGACTTATGTACGAAGCTTCAGTTGGTGGTCAGAAATTCAAGTTTAGTAAATTTTAGAACCCTGAAAGCATCGTTACTCTTTTCGATCATGAATCAATAAACTTGTAATGACAAGAAAGTTACTACACACCTACTTACTTTTTACTGCATCTTTCTTTTGCATTATTGCATCGGCACAGCAGGACACTCTTGTCAAATCTTTACCTCCTGCTCATGACACGATCATAACTGATACAGTAACCAAAGAAGTTTTGATCCCGCTAAGACAACGGGTAGCAGATGAGATCAAAAAAAACATTGAACAGCTCAATCGGGATAAGATCGCTGCAAGACAAAATCAGGTCCTTGATGATATCCTGGAGGTTTCCCAAAAAGCAAATGATTACTTAGAATCAGGAATTGATACAGCAGGCATCGCCTCTCAACTGGATTATATACTACGCTTATATGATGTGGGCGGCGACGGTGTTTTTACAAATAAAGGCACCACGCAAACGGAAAGAAACCTCGCTACTACTTCATCACTTTTAAAGGAGTTGCTTAACAGGGCAGAAATTTCAAAACATTCACTGGAATCCTATCTTAAAAACCTGGTGGGTTTTCAGAACGATATTGACTCATTGGCAAGCGACAGTATTCTCATTGAATTGCCTTCAGATTCTATCAGCCTCTTAAACCTGATCAGCAAAATATCAGTGGTCACAAAAGAAATGAGACCCGCTGATACCCTTCTTAAAAAGGCGATCCAAAAGGTACAGTTATTACAGACCAGGGTAAATTTTGTAACCGTTAAGCTGGAAGATGGTATTGAGCAAATTGAAAAATACAGGGAACAGCTTGGCGCTTCTTTGTCGGACAAAGAAACGGTCAATCTCTGGGAGCCGGTTGCATTCAAAAGACCTATGAAAGAAATTTTTTTCCTGTCAAAGGAAAAAGCAAGGTTAGTTCTTTCTTTTTATTCAAAAAATAATTCCGGTAAGGTTGTATTGTTGTTCTTAATGATCGCAGGACTAACGATCTTTTTAAGAAACCTGAAGAAAAAATTATATGCAGATAAAACATTACCTGCCGGGCAGCCGGAATATGTTGTTTTAGGTTATCCTCTTTTATCATCTGTAATTATTGTCTTATGTGTTTTCCAATTTATATTCCCGCAACCCCCATTCGTATTCAGTGTTGTATTATGGAGCATTTCAGCTGTCATCCTTACCTTGCTTTTCAGGAATTTTATTATTAAATACTGGTTGTCTGCATGGTTTGTAATGTTGATATTATTTTTCCTTGCAGTTATCGACAACTTAATACTTCAGTCTTCCCGCATCGAAAGATATGGAATGCTATTATTGTCATTGACCGGCGCCACCTATGGTCTTATTTTTTTAATTGGTGGCCGCGGGAAAGAATTAAAAGAAAAAGGCATCCGGATATTTATGGGGTTCTTCATTTTGATGGAACTTATATCCGCAATAGCCAACATATATGGGAGGTATAATTTTGCGAAATCTTTTTTAACCAGTGGTATTTTCGGCTTGGTCAACGCCATTCTATTTTTCTGGGTAATTCGAATGGTCAACGAGATGCTAACCATCGCTGCACAGGTATACAAAACACCGGATAAAAAAACGTTGTTTATCAATTTTGAAAAAGTAGGCCAAAAAGTACCGCCTTTTTTTTATTACCTGCTTGTGATCGGTTGGTTTATTTTATTTGGCAGAAGTTTTTATTTTTTTAGAAAGATCAGCGATCAGTTCACCGATTTCATGGTGAAAGAAAGATCGATCGGCGAATCCACTTTTACAATCCAAAGTGTTTTTATTTTTTTCCTGATCCTTTTCTTGTCCGGAATAATTTCCAGCATCGTTACATTTTTTGCTTCGAGTGAAAAGGGTGTTGTAACCAGTCGGGGAAAAAAGAGTGGCCTTGGCAGTTGGTTGTTGCTGATAAGAATTTCAATAATAACTATTGGAGTGTTATTGGCATTTGCCGCTGCCGGTATTCCTATGGACAGGCTGGCAATAATTTTAGGTGCATTAAGTGTGGGTATCGGTTTTGGTTTGCAATCACTGATCAATAACCTGGTAAGCGGATTGATCCTTGCTTTTGAAAAACCAATTAATGTTGGTGATGTAGTTGAGTTCGGAGGACAATCAGGAACTATGAAGTCAATAGGTTTCAGAAGTAGTATAATAACTACCTGGGAAGGAGCCGATGTTATCATCCCCAATGGGAATCTTTTAAATGAGCAAATGATAAACTGGACAATGGGAAATAGCAGTCGTCGTGTGGAGATAGTGACGGGGGTTGCTTATGGCACCGACCTGGAAAAAACTAAAAAGCTACTGCTGGATCTACTGGGCGACGATAAAAGGATCACAACTTTCCCCAAACCATCGGTATTAATAAAGGAGCTCAACAGCGGTGCTATCGAGCTCAGGATATTATTTTGGATCGAACATTATTCTACCTGGATCCAAACAAAAAGTGATATGATCGAGACGATAGACGAAGCATTTAAGAAAGAAGGAATAAAAATCCCTAACCCATCGCAGGATCTGAATATCCGGAGTTTTGTAAATGAAGTGGAAAAGAAGAAATAATGTAAACGTTTTTCTTCCTATCTGAGCAAATTTTAATCTATACTCTTTGTTACAACCATGTAAACCTTTTTTTATGAAATCAAATACTATTCGGGCATTATTGCTCATTACAGGATTCTTTACTATTGTTGTTAACAGCAATGCACAGCAAAACGTTGATAGCAGTGCACAGCATAACCTCGCTGTTAAATGGTCGCCGCTGGGTTTAGCTTTTGGTAAACTGACACTGGGAGGTGAATACTCTATCAAGAAAAAACAAAGTATTACTTTTTATGCCGGTATCCCGGTAGGTATCCAGCGTCATTTTAATTCTGATGATAATACAGTTGAGGCTTCCAGTAAAACATCTTCAGTAATGGCAGGCTACAGATTTTACCTGGGCAAAAGCTCAATGAAAGGGTTATATTTTGAGCCTTACTTGAAGTACATGCATAACAAACTTGAAGGAACTTTAAATTACAACAATGATAATCCACCCTCGATCTACAAATCAAGTAATGATTTTAGCTCCTTTGGCATTGGAGGACAATTAGGCTTCCAGGTACTCATAGCTAAAAGAATTGTTCTCGACTTTTTCGTTGTGGGTCCGGAAGCTAACACCGTCAAAGAAAACGGATCATTTACTGATGTCACCAATAATATTCCATGGACGCCTGCTGATGCGGCGGAAGCTGAAGACGATATAAAGGATGCTATTGATAACATACCGATCATCGGTGAAAAAATCGAAGTGAAAACAGACCAAGCCAGTAAAACTGTATTTATAAGTTATAAAGGTTTTCTACCCGGTGTCAGAACCGGATTTTCAATTGGCATTCGGTTTTAGAATGTAAAAACATATTGTTCTCACCATGCAGACGAATAAATGTGTTGTAAAAATTTATTCACCTCTTAATACTAGAGTAAACAAAAAATCAAAGTGTTACAGACATTTCACTCTTTTAATTTAAAAAATATTGTAACCAATTCAGCCCTCCTGACTCAAACTAAATAATGGTAGTCTTTTTTGATGCTCATTATAAAAAACAAGGAGGTTTTATGAAACGTTTAATTAGAATTTCTTTAGCCATCAACACATTAATACTCTTTTTATCTCCAGTTCAGGCACAAATGGATATGAAAACAAATTCATCGAAGAGTGAACAACTGAGAATGGCTATGCATAAACTTTGGGAAGATCATATTGTATGGACAAGAAATGTGATCCTGAATATAATGGATGATCTGCCAGGTACCGAACAAGCGGTGAACAGGTTACTAAGCAACCAGGATGATATTGGTAATGCAGTAAAGCCTTTTTATGGTGATGCAGGAGGAAAAGAGCTGACACGATTATTAAGAGAGCATATCACAACCGCAGCTGACCTGCTGAAAACAGCTAAAACAGGAAACAATTCCGCATTTGATGCGAACAATAAAAAATGGATCGCAAATGCAGATGAAATATCCGGTTTCCTTAGTAAAGCAAATCCCAATTGGAAATTGGCTGATATGAAAAAGATGATGCATGATCATTTGACATTGACAACAGATGAGGCAGTGGCCCGGTTAAAAAAAGATTATGCAGCAGATGTAAAAGCATATGATAAGGTTCACGATGAAATATTAATGATGGCAGATATGCTGACAGATGGAATTATAAAACAATTCCCGGGAAAATTTTAGTGAACATTTATCCCACTACATTTAAAAGGGTCTTCATATGAAGACCCTTATTTTTTTAACTGTTAATTGGTTACAAACAATAAAGAAACTCTTAACTTAATAGGAAAAAGATGACCAGTCATTCAAAAAACCAACCCAACATTAAACAAGCTGTTCCATTTTTTATGGTTAAAGACATGGAAGCATCTGTAAATTTTTATGTCAAAGGACTTGGATTTTCAATGACCGAGAGTTGGGTCGACAATGGAAAACTAAAATGGTGTTGGCTTGTAATAGATAGTGTAGCCCTGATGCTGCAGGAGTATGATGAAAAAAATAATATATCGCAAGAAAAACCTGGTAAAGGTGTAGAGATCTTTTTTATATGTGAAGATGCCTTAGCTATTTATACTCAAATAACTTCAAACGGAGTATCAGCATCTGAGCCTTTTGTTGGTAACAAAATGTGGGTTATACAGGTTAAAGACCCTGATGGTTATAAAATTTCATTTGAAAGTTTTACGGATGTGCAGGAAGAAACAAAATATTCTGAGTGGAAAAAAAGATAACCATCCTTAGACAAAGTTGCAGCATTTGCCGTTTGTGTGTACTTACTTAATTTTTCTATAAAAGATAATTATAGTTAAATTTAGTAAACTATTAATCATTAAAAAAAGGAGGTCTTATGTTTGCAGCAGTTCGTCACTATCATTTCAAACCGGAAGATGGTGAAAAAATTGACAAACTTGTCCAGGAAGGTTTTGTACCACTATTAAAAAAGGCGAAGGGATTTGTAAGGTATTATTGGATTGATACTGGTAATGGAGAAGGTGCATCATTAAGCGTATTTAAGGATAAGGCTGGTGCTGATGAATCTATTCGCATTGCAGCCGAGTACGTGAAAGAGCATTTGTCTAAATATATTACTCAGAAACCTGAAGTAATTGAAGGACCGGTAAAAGCCCACGATTAAATTCAACTTCTAAAAAAGCCGCCCTATAAATTAGGGCGGCCTTTTTTTTGTAATTTTAGTTACTCTCCTCCCGATCCAATTCAATTCTTTATGATTAGAAGAGAAATTGCTGAGTTCCGTGATAATCTATTAAAGCTTTTTGATGGCCATAGAGCCATTAGAATGAACGACCTGGAAATAAAATTTAAAAATGATACCTACCTTTTAGTTCAAGCTCAAAAACACTTGAAAATCCTGGAGGCTGACGGCATGATCAGGAATAATGGTTTTGATGAATATCATTTGCAGCCGCAGGGATTAGGTGTATTAAATAATATAGAAACTCTTGGCTATTTGGCTAGGCACAATGTCGCTGCTATTAAAGCAGAAAAAGAAGAGGAAAAAGGCGAAAAGCATTTATATATAATTGAGTTACTTCTTTCTTTATTCAGGATCATAAAACCTTTTGTTTAATTATTATTGTTTCGAAAAACAAGGAACACTATCGACAATCGGTGCATTAAATTTTGGCAGGTTTTAACACGATTTATTTTATTCCGCCTTGCAATAGGTGTAAATTGGATATGACTTTCATCCGTTAACCAAAAACTATTGTTTATGAAATTCATTTCTACGCTCCTGATGGTATGTTTATTTATCACTGCCAACTCCCAACAATTTAAACTTACCACCGGTTACAGTCTCGGGCTACCGAGACAGGATCTAAGTAAAAATATTCAACCCGTTCATAGCATGTTGACTGGGCTATTGTATCAATTCCCTGGAGAATTAAAAAGATTATCAGTAGGACTTGAACTTGGCATAGGCATATATGCTCATCAAACGATAGATCAAACTTTTCAATTTGATAATAGTACTTCAACGGTTTTACCGGTTGACTACAGCAGTAATACATTTAACGCAAACCTTCAGGCAAGATTTAACCTGTTAAGCGATAAAAATCTTATTATCCCCTATATCAATGCGAAAGGAGGTTTATATAATTTCTATAGCTCGATATACATTGGTGATCCAGAAGATGATGGCGGCTGTCATGCTCTTGAGCAAGAAAATATAATGAACGATAAAACTATGTATTGGAGTGCTGGTGGTGGTTTACAGATAAACCCGACGATCTTTTCAAAGAATAAACATAGTAGCCGGCTAATGATCGATATCAGTGCCAATACTATCCAGGGCGGGGATATCAGTTATATCAATACCAAACATCTTATGGACGCACCGACCACGAGTGATCCCGATGCAAAACCATTGAATGTACAATTTATCAATGCCAGCACTCAATCTATTCATGAACATAAAGTAGCACAGGTTTATACTTCACCACTGAAAATGCTGGAGTTCAGAGCAGGCATTACTTTTATGATCTGTGATAAACAAAATTGAAACGATCAGTAAGTGGCCCTACCACCGGAAATATCAAAAATAAATCCCGTATTAAAACTTGCTTCTTGTGATACGATCCAGCAAGATAAAGCAGCAACTTCTTCAATCGTACCCAGTCGGGCCATTGGTATTTTAGCAGTCATGTAAGCTAATTGCTCCGGTGCCGTTTTTTCATTCATCGCAGTTTTTATAACTGCAGGTGCAAGTCCATTGACGGTTATTCCTGTTTGTGCATATTCTTTACCAATTCCTTTCACTAACCCGATCACACCCGCTTTCATAGATGAATATCCGGTCATGAATGGGTTACCTTCTTTGCCAGCGATCGATGCAATTAGTAAAATGCGTCCGTAGTTATATTTCTCCATTGCTTTAATAGCATACTTTGTCATCAGGAAAGAACCACGAAGATTGATACGATAAATGTTATCATAATCTTCAACAGGATAGTCAGTGATTTTTGTATTCGTGACCCCGGTTATTCCCGCAGAATTTACCATAATATGGATCTGCCCCGTTTTCTCTTCAACGTGGCGAATATTATCCATTACCGAAGATTCTGACGAAACATCTACCGTGAATCCTTCAGCCTCAAATCTTTTATTTGTAAAATCTTTTATGGTTTTTTCCAGCAGACCCTGATTGATATCAAATAAAAATACCTTCCCTCCTTCTAAAGCAATTCGTTCCGCAATTCCCCTTCCTATTCCCTCAGCTCCCCCGGTAATAATGGCCGATTGGTTCTCAAATCTTTTCATAACAGTTACTTTTTGTTTGGTTTTTTCTGGTGAAAATATGTACTATAAAATTATGTTATCATCCACTGATTACCTCTCTGTTGTACCATTAAATAAATTAAAAATTTATGATTTAGTTCATGTATTAGATTAGAAATTATTCTATCTTCCTTCTCGATTTTTTATAAAATAAGGTTTAATGGTTAATGTTTTTGATTAGAAAAGCCCACCAGTTTCCACCGGAGGGCTTCTTTATTTTTACTCTGTTCTTACTCGTAAAAAGTTGTACGTTATTTGCAAGACTTCGAAGAAATTGAAACTACCTGATCTCAAATTTTCTTTTATGAATATTCTTTGAGAGTTCCTGTTTTTGTTTAAGGAGCTTGTAAAAAAATTCTTCGTAGGATTCCTGATAAGGAGGGATATAAACTTTTGTGTTGAAAAGAAAGAAGCAAGTCAGTTACTATAGAAAACTATTCGTGGCTTCAACTTATTTTTTACCAAGATGAAATATTCTGAACCCCAGCGATAATTGAAATACCTGGCTTTTAATTGTCTCATAAGCTGGATCATCGCTGTTATCAGTTAATCCCATATTATAACGTGCATCAAGTTTCAGGCCTATAGGAAGATCCCACCCCACACCTAATCCGAGACTAACATCAGATTTTTTTATATTGTCTTCAATACTATTTCC
>JBIOVR010000238.1:0-11066 GCA_044867875.1 Chitinophagaceae bacterium | reverse complement strand
TTTACAAGATGAAAGCATCAGCATCAGACCGACACATAAAAGGAGAGTTCTTACGGCTTTCATAGATTGTTTTTTCTTCAACGAATTTACGAAGCAAAAATTGCATTTGCCAGAGTAAATGTACGAGTAGTAAGGGTTTCGGCGGTTTCCTTCTGCAATAAATCATCCTTTTTTGGAAGTTTTTTCCCCCCGAAACCAATCAGCATATCGTACATAATTATTTGCAATCCTGTCGATCTCGCCACTGATCATTTCCTGCGGAATATCCTTCACTTTTTTGGCGGGCACACCGGCATAAATACTACCTGCCTCACAAATCGTTCCTTCAAGCACAACAGCTCCGGCTGCAATAATTGTATTGCTGTTTACAACGGCGCCATCCATTACAATAGCACCCATGCCTATTAATACATTATCATGAACAGTGCACCCATGTACGATCGCATTATGCCCGATCGAAACATTGTTACCAATCGTTGTTCCAAATTTTTTATAAGTACAGTGAATACATGCGCCATCCTGTACATTCACTTTATTTCCCATTCTTATAAAATTTACATCACCCCTCACCACTGTATTGAACCAGATGCTGCAATCATCACCCATTTCTACATTACCAACAATAGTTGAGTTGGGCGCCAAAAAACAATTGTTACCAAACTGCGGGAATTTATTTTCTACGGGAAGTATTACAGGCATGATTAGGTTTCTTGTTTTTAGTTTATAGTTTTTGGTTTCCGGCTTCAGTATTTCTTATGATCAGCTGTTGCGTCGCACTCTTGTACTTTCTGTAATTCTATTCAGCTTTGTTTCTCACCGATTTCACTAATTCACACAGAAACTTTTATTCTGTGAAAACCCGTGTCATCTCTGTGATATTATTGTCCTTTCACCATCGCAAATTATATAAATTCTTTGCGTCTTTGCGCTGCCTTTGCGTTCTTTGCTGAAATAATTATTTTCTGTGAACGAAAGAGAACTTTTTCTCAAGCACATTGCACAAACTTCACCTTCTCCATTAGCATTTGAAATCAAGAAAGCGGAAGGTTGTTTACTCTATGATACAAACGGGAAAGAATATATTGACCTCATCGGTGGCATTAGCGTAGCTAATATCGGGCATTGTCATCCTAAAGTTGTTGAAGCTATCAAAAAGCAATTAGATGCTTATATGCATGTAATGGTGTATGGAGAATTTATTGAGTCACCCCAGGTACAGTATGCAAAACTCCTCACGGATAATTTACCGCCTTCATTAAACTCAGTTTATTTTACTAACTCTGGTGCCGAGGCAATAGAGGGATCAATGAAACTCGCTAAAAGAGTAACGAATCGAACACAGATCATTGCGTTTAGAAATTCCTATCATGGTTCAACACAAGGCGCATTAAGCATAATAGGTGATGAATATTGGCGAAATGCTTTTCGTCCATTGCTGCCAGATGTTTTGCATCTTGAATATAATTCATTCAAATCATTGGATGCGATCTCTGAAAAAACAGCTTGTGTGGTCGTGGAAACTATACAAGCGGAAGCAGGAATAATTGTTCCATCTAAAGAATGGCTGCAGGCCTTGAAAAAAAAATGTACTGAATCCGGAACGTTATTAATTCTTGATGAGATACAGGCTGGCTTTGGAAGAACGGGAAACCTCTGGGGTTTTGAAAATTTTGAGATCGTTCCTGATGTTTTGGTCCTTGGAAAAGCATTGGGTGGTGGCATGCCACTGGGAGCTTTTATTGCCGACAAAAAAATGATGGATGCTTTTACGGAAAATCCGGTCCTTGGTCATATAACAACTTTTGGTGGCCATCCCGTTTGTTGTGCAGCGGGAATGGCTGCGATGAAAGTTTTATTGGAAGAAAAAATAATGAACGGGATAGAGGAAAAAGAAGAATTATTCAGATCATTACTAGTTCATCCAAAAATAAAAGCGATCCGTTCATTTGGTTTGTGGATGGCCGTAGAATTTGAATCTTTTGAAACAAATAAAAAAATAATTGATGCCTGTATTGAAAACGCCGTAATGACGGATTGGTTTTTATTTGCACCAAATTGTTTGCGTATTTCTCCCCCATTAAATATTTCAGAAAACCAAATTACAGATGCATGTAATAAGATCCTGAATGCAATATCCTGATCATATCGTGTCCTGATCCCTAAATAAATATTTTTTTAGCCTCCATATTTTTTTTATATTACTATATTAATTAACCATAAACCACGGATTATGAAAAAAACATTTATTCTTTTTCTGCTCATTGCAGTTGTTTCCGCAAGCTACTCTTCTACAAACACAATCCCTGTTTCATCAACAAATCCTTCTATAAAAGCAACTGATGTTTATGTGCCTATTGGAAAAAATGGCCAGTTGATTTCATTGATGGATCTTTCCGAGATCAGCGTAAAAGATTTTGAAAAGTTGTCTGGTAAAAAAATGAAAATGATGGAGAAAGTAAATTTCAAAATGAAGCAGAGGCAGTTGAAAAAAAATATAAACTATGACGGGTCTTTTAGCAAAAAAAGGGTCGAGAAATATTTCAATAAAGCGGCTTTGGGTGGTGCATTTAGCCTAAGTGGTTTGGCTCTGGGTTTGTTCTTATCCTTAATAGGAGTTCTGATAGCCTACTTGATCACAACGGGTGATAAGAAAGGAAGGATCACATGGGCTTGGATCGGTGCAGCGATTTCTTTGATCCTGTGGGGTGCACTTATTATTTAAAGCGAAATCAAAATTATATTTAGAAAGCCAATCTTTTCGGATTGGCTTTTCTATTCCACTTCAACGACAACTTCTACCTCTACTGCAATATTCGAGGGCAGTGCGTACATACCTACCGCCGATCTTGCATGTTTCCCTTTTTCACCAAAAATTTCTACCATCAGGTCAGAATAACCATTGATGACTTTTGGCTGATCTTTAAAGTCCTCAGTACAGTTTACCATGCCGAGCACTTTTACAATTCGTTTTACTTTATTCAAGCTGCCAAGCTCAGCTTTTAATACAGCTAAATGATTTATTGCAGTTAATCGTGCAGCCTCATAACCTTGTTCTATCGTTAAGTCTTTTCCTACTTTACCAGTAATGTTACTGCCATCAGGTTTTGTTGGTCCTTTTCCTGCAAGAAATAAAAGATTGCCAACCCTAACTACGTTTACATAATTGGCTACGGGTTTTTGAGCTTCAGGTAACACAATTCCTTTTTCTTTTAATCTGGTTTCTGCATCCTGTGCTATAATTGATGTGTTTAAAAAAGAAACAGCTGCGATGATAAAAAATATCTTATTCATGTTAAATGAGTTTAAAAAGATAAGCGGCAATCAATGCACCAATGATCGGCCCGACAACCGGTATCCATGAATAACCCCAATCACTATCCCTTTTATTTTTTATTGGTAAAATAAAATGGGCAATACGAGGACCCAGATCTCTTGCAGGATTGATAGCATAGCCTGTAGGTCCACCGAGTGATAAACCAATACCCAGGATTAGTAAACCAACAGGCAATGCGTCCAATGTTCCAAGAGTTGTTGCTGGCTTTGACATCGTCAACGCACCAAATACTAAAACAAATGTGCCGACGATCTCAGTGATAAGGTTATATCCATATCCTCTTATAGCTGGTGTATTACAAAAGACCGCAAGCTTTCCATCTTTATCATCGGTGCTGTCAAAGTGTTGTTTGTAAGCAAGCCAAACAATAATGGCTCCTGTTATGGCTCCTGCAAATTGTGCAAGAATATAAGTAGGTAAGAGCGTCGCATCAAAATTGTCGAATACAGTCATTGCAATTGTTACTGCAGGATTTAAATGACCACTGCCACCAAGGCTTGTGGATACATATACGCCAAGAAATACAGCCATGGCCCAACCGAAAACGATAACGATCCACCCGCCATTATTGCCTTTTGTTTTGTTTAAAACAACATTTGCAACGACACCGTCACCCATAATGATGAGCAGCATTGTACCAATAAATTCGCCAATAAAAGGAGACATAAGCAATCAGTTTGAGTTTTGAAGTTTGTGGTTTGAAGTTGGAAGATAATTCTTCGCAACAGAAATAAAGCTATCAATTTGTTCTTTTATCCAGGTTTCATTTTTCCCCATTTCTTTGGCCATCATGTTTGCTACCAGCGAAGCTGATTCAATGGCGGCTTTTGCATCAAGTAACAATGCTCTTGTTCTCCTTGCCAATGCATCTTCCACTGTCATGCACATTTCATTTTGTAAAGCCCAAATAATTTCTGCTTTTAAATATGGTAATGACGGATGGACCAACTCAGCAAGTGAAGAATCTTTTTTGATCAGATCTTCGATTCCATCCTTATCCGTTCCATAATAATATAATGCAGCTGTGTAATCATTGTTTTCTTTATAACCATGTATGTGTAAATTTTTAGTTACACATTCTTTTTCACTCATCCCTGCTTTGTGTATAGCAACTTCCATTACATCTTCTGCCATCTTTCTGTATGTTGTCCATTTACCACCTGTTATGGAAATTAATTCTGAATCAGAAACAGAAATATGATGATCTCTTGAAATGGCAGAAGTGATCTTAGAATTACTTTTTACTAAGGGTCTCAAACCGGCAAATACACTCCGTATATCATTATAAGAAGGATCTTTTTTCAGGTAACGATGAATATGCTGCATCACAAAATCAATCTCTTCTTTCAGCGCAACAGGCTCTTCGCTGGCTGACGGTACGGGTGTGTCCGTTGTACCAATAATTATTTTATTATGCCAGGGCACAGCGAACAATACACGTCCATCATCCGTTCGTGGGATCATGATGGCAGTATCGGATAAAAGAAACTTTTTGTCAAATACAAGATGAATTCCCTGGCTATGAGAGATCAATGCTTCTGCATCTTTATCATCCATTTTAGCAATGCTGTCGGAAAAAATTCCTGTTGCATTGATAACTGCTTTGGCTTGTATCTCGTACTCTTTATCGTTAAAACTATCTTTTGCAATTACTCCACATACTTTTTCATTTTCTTTCATTAATCCTTCCACACTCATATAGTTTATGACAACTGCGCCATGATCTGCTGCCGTCATTGCAAGATGAATTGCTAGTCGTGCATCATCAAACTGTCCATCATGATAAAGAACGCTACCACGCAAACCATCTTGATCAAGGTTTGGGGCCATGGCAACCGTTTCTTCTTTATTTAATAATTGTGAAGGGCCTAATCCTAAACTTCCTGCCATCCAATCGTACACTTTCAGGCCAACTCCATAGAATGAATTCTCCCACCATTTATAATTGGGAATAACGAAGGATTGATTTTTTACCAGGTGAGGTGCATTCTTTTTCAACAAACCTCTTTCTTTCAATGCTTCCATTACCAGCTTTATATTTCCCTGTTGTAAATAACGAACGCCGCCATGAACCAATTTTGTACTTCGTGATGAAGTTCCCTTTGCAAAATCATATTTCTCCAGCAAAATTGTTTTACATCCTCTTGATGCTGCATCAACGGCAATACCCAAACCTGTAGCGCCGCCACCAATAATGCAGATGTCAAATTCTTTAATTGAATTCAGTTTGTCTATTTGTTCTTGCCTGTTCATTATTTCTGATCTGCCCATGCAATAGCTGCATTCACTGCTCTTTGCCATCCATTTACTAACTCATTTCTTTTTTCATCATTCATTGAAGGAGAAAACTCTTTATCAACCTGCCATTGCTTTTGTATCTCTTCAACATTTTTCCAATAGCCAACTGCAAGTCCTGCGAGATAAGCGGCGCCAAGCGCAGTCGTTTCCGTTACTTTTGGGCGGATCACTTTTGTATTCAGGATATCACTTTGAAATTGCATCAATGAATTATTAATTGTAGCGCCACCATCCACTCGCAATTCAGCAATTGAAATACCTGCATCCGCTTCCATTGCCTTCAATACATCATAAGTTTGATAAGCGATGCTATCAATTGCTGCCCTTGCAATATGCGAATTATTGCTTCCCCTGGTCAATCCGAAAATACTTCCACGGGCATGCTGATTCCAATGTGGTGTACCAAGGCCTGCAAAGGCAGGAACTATATAAACACCTTCGCTATCTTTTACAGTAGCAGCAAGTGCTTCCACTTCTGCAGAGTTGCGAATGATCTTTAAGCCATCTCTCAGCCATTGCACAACTGCACCAGCAATAAATACACTTCCTTCCAATGCATATTCTGTTTTGCCATCGATCTGCCATGCGATCGTTGTCAATAAATTGTTTTTTGATGCAATTGCTTTTGTTCCTGTATTCATCAGCATAAAGCAACCGGTGCCATATGTATTCTTTACCATTCCCGGGGCGGTACACATTTGCCCAAACAAAGCAGCTTGCTGATCTCCGGCAATACCAGCTATAGGAATTTTTATTTCTGGAACTGCACTTGCAGTTGTTCCATAAATTTTGCTTGACGCTTTTACTTCCGGTAAAACTGATCTCGGGATATTAAATAGTTTCAGCAGTTCCTCATCCCATTGACATGTATGAATATTCAACAGCATTGTTCTTGATGCATTGGAAACATCAGTGACATGAATATTACCACCACTTAATTTCCAGACCAGCCAGCTATCTATTGTTCCAAATGCCAGCTCACCATTTTCAGCTTTTGCTCTTGCCCCACTTACATTATCTAATATCCATTTCAGTTTTGTGGCAGAGAAATAGGCATCGATCACTAATCCTGTTTTTTCCTGGATCATATTTGCATGACCGGCTGCTTTCAATTCATCACAATAAGATGCAGTTCTTCTGTCTTGCCAAACGATAGCATGATAAATTGGTTTACCGGTGCTGCGTTCCCACACTACAGTTGTCTCCCGTTGGTTGGTGATGCCGATACCAGCTATTTGTTTCATTGTGATACCTGCTTTGGCCACAGCTTCAGCCATTGTGCCATATTGAGTGCTCCAGATCTCTTCAGCATCATGCTCTACCCAGCCGGGTTGCGGAAATATTTGTTTGAATTCTTTTTGTGCAACGCTGATAATGTTGCCCTGCTTATCAAAAATAATACTGCGACTGCTGGTAGTGCCCTGGTCGAGTGCAAGAATGTAATGAGAAGGCATATCTGAAACTTTTGGGTAAGATACTAAAACTTGTAAAGTAATAACGATGTACTAAGCTATGGTACTACTATTAAACTTTGGTTGCGTCGCACACTTGTGCTGCACAATTCTATTCGGCTTTTGTCCACCCCCATTTGAAATTACTTTCTGATCGAACTGCTTCCCCCGCCAGCGGGGGATAATAAAACAGCTTATCATTTGAAAAATAAAAGGACACCTTATAAATATTTTTTACGCCAGAATAAAATCAAGATGATCATTGTCCCCCGCTGGCGGGGGCCGGATGTACAATAAACGGAAAACATTGAGAAGGGGTGGACCATAGCTGAATAAAAATAAGAAAGCACAAGAGTGCGACGCAACAAAAGGCGAAAAAATTATTGCAGCTGGCTACCTAATAATAATTTACATTATAAAACATTCTTATTAAAACGAAAGCCTGAAACTTCCAAAGACGCCAAATCTTTTATTTGCTTCTTTGGGTAAAGGAGTGGGAAGAAGCCTCCATATAAAATCAAGGCGGATAAGTTTAAAGATGTTATCAATACCCGTTCCTATTTCAAGATAAGTTTTGCCGTCGAGTGATTTAAAATCATACCCGGGCAAAAAGTTCAGCGTTTTGTTTGCATCACTCAGGCCACCCCATAATGTTTTAATAGTATAAAACTGCCGGAATTTAAGTTGTGGTATAAGGCGGAAAATGCCATTGCCGATATTATGTTCGAAACTAAGAGCAACAAATTTGTCATGAATATATTCATACCTGTTCATCAAACTAAAAGTATGTTTATTATAATAGCTCAACTCATTACCGGGAGCGATTTCAAGGAAAGTATAAGGTAAGGTGCCAAAAGTTTTACCTGCAAAAAAATTATATTCAAAGTTACCAAATGGAGGAACCTTAATATAATCATGAATACCTGCGAGAACCTTGGTATAATTGTATGCACTTTTTCCGATACCTGAAATTCCCTGTGTAATCTTTAATTCAGGAATAGGGTAAGGGCTTCCCAAACTAGTACGAAAAAAATTTGACTCCAGGAATTTTTCAAGATATGCAAAGCGAAGCCGCAGCGATATTTCAAAAGTTTGTAAGGGTTTACCGCCTGAAACCGGGAATGAATCTTTTGGAGGTATATTTTGCAGGGGATTGAATTGTTTGTACGCCGTTGCAAATAGACCTGAAAAGCCAGATTTGGTTTCATGAAAATATTCAAATCGTGTTTCTTCAATCTTCATAACCTTAATCGGAACTCCGGATTTGCGGACAGCTAATGCAAAAATGTTATCATTCGTTAATTCGCCGATATAGCTTTGACCATAATCTATATCATGCGAGTAAGACCCATACAAATAAGTTCGTGGATGCTTAGCAGGTAAAAAAAACAATTCAGCTTTGCCCTTCAGTTTCTGATCTCTGAAACCATACGCTAAATAAGTATGCCACCACCATTTTCTGTCAAACTTGTAATTGGTACCAAGATCAAAGCGAAGCCTCAGGCCTTCCCATGAGTTTTGTGTTATCCAATTATACCAGGGGCCTAATTGAAAATTCCCAGTATTAAGATAGCCTGTACCAATAAAACCCATTGTGTTGGTGAATTTTTTAAAATTTGGATCATTGCTCAAGGTGTCAATCATTTTAATAATGCCCGTTTCATTTTTTGACAGATCTTCATGCCGGGCTTCTTTCCAATATTCTTTGGCTTTTGCTTCAGCACCGGGTAATACAATTACTTCTTCAAGCAGTTTGTTTTTATTTAGTTCATGAACCACTGAAGAGTCGTCCACCACAATGTTTTTATAGGTGGTGTTTTTGCGACCAATAAATGCGAGTTTTTGTTTTCCAAGAGGGGTGTAATCGGCAACAAATTTATCTCTTGCTAAAAACCAGGTAGTAGAATCGTCCAACAGTTGATATTCCTGGATCAGGCTTAATGTTTCCAGGTAATTGACATTTGCATCTTTGCCCAGTCGAAGGTTCATTTTCTGAATTGCATAAGTGCCAGCATGCACCCAGCAATCACCCTCAAAAGTATTTTCACCCCGATGTTTCGGGGTAAATACAAGATGATAAAAACGATTTTGATTTACTACCTGTGTATCCACAACCCGGTAATTATAATAATTATCGCCGTTATCGCTGGCAGGACTTACAAACTGCTTGTCCATAACCGGGATAAAGTTTCCATAAACACTTACATTCTGGTCCATGTTGCCAAGCAAGGGACGTATACTTTCATTATTCACACCACCGTATGTATTTACGGCTTTTATTACTTCTCTTCTTTTAAGTGGTTTCGGTTGATAATAATAATCGGAGATCACTTCGGTAAAATAGGTTGGTAAAAAAGGCTTGCCTTCTGTACTATCAATATTTTCATTGATCATACCACTGATCGACCTCAGTGGTTTAAATTTTGAAAGCTTTTGAAAATTGATATTCTTTAGATCAAGCTCCAGTTTATTATAAACCTCGTAAGAGAAGTTTTTAAATCTGAATTTATCATTGCGGGCTTTATGCTGTACGATCTTTCGCCAGAGAAATAAACCCTTGTTCACCTTAGTTTTAACTTTGGCTCCTTCATTAAAGGTTCCTCTTTCCATTATGATATCAATTCTGAAGGAATCAAGGTTCGCAGAAATAAATAATTTATAAGGTTGATATCCTACACAAGTGATCTCCAGGGTGTCCGATGGCCATTGAGCCAGGTTAAATTCAAATGCGCCGGATGAATCTGATAATTTGCCAACTGTTGAATTTATAAATTGCAAGGAAGCAAAGGGGACCGGTTCATCACTATGAGCATCTTTCACAACACCTGCAAGGATCTTTCTTTGGGAAAAAGCAAACATGCCCGGCAAAAAAAGGAACAGCAATAGGATGTACAGGCTTCGGGTTATCATCATCGGCTTACAAATTTAAGAAACAGGCACCTGAAGCCCTTATTTTGTACCAGTTAAAGTCGTCTAAATCCCAAAAAGATTTGGAATTATGCATTTGAAATATTTACTTTGTATTTCAAAGTGCTTTTTATGAACGAACAAAACCAGCAAACTCTCGACACAATCCAGGATATAAAACGCATTATGGAACGTTCATCCCGTTTCATTTCATTAAGCGGGTTGAGTGGGATAGCAGCGGGTATCTGCGCCTTGGTAGGTGCATGGTTTGCTAAACAAAAGCTGGATGACTATTATTTAAATTTTAATAATGGCGGGTATACGGATAGTGGCTATCATAAGCTAAAAATTGATCTGTTTATAATTGCAATGCTGGTGCTTGCAGCTGCATGGGTGGCTGCTTTTTATTTTACCTGGCGAAAAGCAAGACATAATAAGCTACCTGTTTGGGATCTTACTGCCAAAAGACTTACGATCAATTTGCTGATCCCACTGGGTGCAGGCGGCTTGTTTATTCTCGCAATGTATCAATATAATGAATGGATATTTATAGCACCGGCCTGTCTCGTTTTTTATGGCCTGGCTTTGGTAAATGCAAGTAAGTATACACTTACGGACGTTAAATACCTTGGATTATCACAGATCTTCCTAGGACTGATCAATACACAGTTTGTGGGTTACGGCTTGTATTTTTGGACAGCAGGATTTGGTGTTTTACATATCATTTATGGTTTTGTGATGTGGTGGAAATATGAAAAGAACGGCTAAGAATAACCTGATAAAAAATTAGAATTGAAGAATCCGATAACTGGCTTAAACAAAATTTTTGATAATCGCATTCGCCTTGGCATTATGAGTGTGCTGTTGGTGAATGAAGAAATAAATTTTAATGACTTGAAGCAAATGCTGGAAGTAACAGATGGAAATCTCGCCACTCATTTACAGAATCTTGAAGAAAATGGTTTTTTGAAAATTAAAAAAGGATTTGTGGGCAAAAAGACAAATACAACTTATTCGGTAACGAAAGCAGGTGAAAAGGCATTTGCTGATCATATTGCGGCATTGGAAAATATGAT
>JBIOVR010000237.1:0-22446 GCA_044867875.1 Chitinophagaceae bacterium | reverse complement strand
TATCTGGAAAGTATTGAATTCCCTGGGCAACGCCGGTGGTTGGTATTGCCTGCATTCCGGTTGCACTGCTTTGATGAATGATCTTCGGTTTACTATCTTCTTTTGAGTTAGGATGAGAATAATAAGATCGTCCTCCTGTAAAAGGATCGCCTGCCTTTGTCAACAATTGTAGCATTAATTCGTAAGGAGAATAATCAAGTCCAAGTAACATACTTTCATCACGATAATAAGGACTTACGTAATCGCAATTTCTTAAATGAAAAGCCGTGGCCAGTTGTATTGCTTCATGTCCTCTTGAAGTTGAATGAACATATTTGCAAATTTGTCGGTTGGCATCATAGGTCTCTGCCATCGATTTTGCACAACACATCAATCGGAAAGCTTTCAGTAAAATTTCTTTTTCGATCATAGAGGCAAGCTAATTGGCAAAAATAAGGCGAACAAGTGTATGTGAAAATTAAAAGCCACCTCGTTTATTGAGGCGGCTTTGCAGTTGGTTTTGGTTTAAAATTCCTTACTTTATTTCTAATGATAATAATGAGTCGTCTTCAATAAATCCTTCTATTTCGTCTCCAACCACTAACTCCCCTACACCGGCCGGTGTTCCTGTAAAAACCAAGTCGCCGATATTCACAGAAAAATAATTGGAAATATAAGCAACAATACTATCGAAGTCATGGATCATAAGGTTGCAGTTACCTTGCTGAACAAGCTCTTTATTTTTATACAAACAGAAATTAATATCCTTTTTGTTCTTGATCGCTGTAAAAGGTATCCATTTACCGATCGCTGCAGAGTTATCCCAGGCTTTTGCTTTTTCCCACGGAAGACCCTTTGCTTTCAAATCATTTTGAATATCCCTGGCAGTAAAATCAATACCGGTTGTCACAGCATCATAATATTTGCTTGCAAATTTATCCTGGATATATTTTCCATTTTTACTGATGCGCAAAACGAGTTCGCATTCATAATGCAATTCATTAGTAAATTCCGGATAATAAAAAGGAGTGTGCGGTTGAAGTAAAGCACTTTTAGGCTTCATAAAAACCACTGGTTCATCTGGTATCTCATTTCCCAATTCCTTGGCATGAGCTACATAGTTACGGCCAATACAAAATATTTTCATACTCAGGCTTGTTTAGTTAAATACATCGGATACAATTCTCGTGGACTGTTAATCCCATATATTTTGGCTTCATAAAAAAACTGGATTTTGTGTGGCGGAAAGATCGTCGGGGCTGCTAAAATAGGTAAACAGCCGGATATAACATAATCCCGGTAAATTTATTTAAACAGTTAAATGCCCGGGTACACTATTGGTTTTCCCTGTCAATACTTATCTTAGTTAAAAGCTTTTTGGTGCCTGACCTTTTTACAAGTATAAAACAACCCATTTTATCGCGACTCAAAAATGAGCTTGACCCCCGGCTCGGCTATCATAATATAACACATACGCTGGATGTATTGGAACAAGCTGAAGTGCTTGCAAAGCAGGAAAAGGTAACCGATAAACATGATCTGCTATTATTGAAAACAGCTGCAGTTTTTCATGACAGTGGCTTTTTATTTGTATATAAAGGTCATGAGGAAAAGGGTTGCGAGATCGCTTCCGACTCTTTAAGAAATGTTTTCAGCGAAGAAGATATTAAAAAGGTCTGTGGAATGATCATGGCTACGAAGATCCCGCAATCGCCTAAAACCTTGTTAGAACAAATAATATGTGATGCTGATCTTGACTATCTTGGACGGGATGATTTCGAGCCGATCAGCCAGACCTTGTATAAAGAATTTATCATATTTAAAATAATACCTGAAGATATTATTTGGGATCATGTTCAGATCAAATTTTTTGAATCACACCATTATTTTACTGGCACATCGATCAGTAAAAGAAACGAAAAGAAATTGAAACACCTCAATATTTTAAAGGAAAGGAGTAATTGGGCACAATGAGCAAAAGACCTTTTTTACAAAATTTACTTAATGTAAGACCGGCGGAATGGAAAGTAGTATCGCAACTTTTCTGGCTCCAATTTTTTATGGGTACGGGAATCGCTTTTTTCTTTACTGCATCATTTTCTCATTTTCTTGAAAAATTTTCCGCCTCGCAGCTTGCCTGGGTAATGATCATTTCATCACCTCTATTATTTTTAACTGGGTGGATATTTACCAAATTTGAACACAGGTTCCATCTTACTCGTGTTGGCACTATCGTAATTATATTGATGGCCATCAGCATTCTTACTTTTCAATTAAGCAGCAATTGGATAAAAGGTGATTGGTTTTATTACCTCACGTTCGCATGGTATTATGTATTATATCTCGCAAGCAACTTGTGTTTTTGGAGCATTACGTCCACATTATTTGATGTAAGACAAAGCAAACGCTTATTTGCAGTAATAAGCGGTGGGGATATACCTGCAAAATTCATTGGTTATACGATGGCCTACTTTTTTGTGCATACGGTCGGCCCTTTGAATTTGCTTTGGCCCGCATTTGCATTCATGCTAGGGTCCTTACCTTTTCTATATCAACTTTCAAGATCAGGAGTTGTTCATCACCATCATCATACAGATCATGCTGTTGAATTTGTACAGGGAAGAGGATTGAAAGTATTTGTTAAACGCTACACATTAAATACACTTATTAGAAGATTGGCTGTACTCACATTTATTATCTCCGCTTGTCTTGCAATTATTAATTATGCATTTTATAGCGAAGTAAAAGAGGAAAATCATGATAATAAGAAATTATCAAACTTCATCATTTTGTTTATGGCTGCTTCGCAGATCATCGCTCTGTTGGTAAAAATTATTTTCACCGGTCGCATCGTTTCTTCGATAGGCATTAAAAAATCCTTATTAATTACGCCACTTGTATTATTGGGTCTTTTGATAATTATTGTTTCAGCTCAATTCGTTGCCAGCGAAAGTAACCTGGTCTTTTATGCATTCGGGGGTGCCGCCATTGCCGTTGAAGTTTTACGAACGACCATCACTAATCCAGTTTTTTTAACTGTTATGCAACCGCTTAACCCCAATGCAAGATCAAAAGCTCATGCAATTGTGAAAGGGATCATGGATCCGTTTGCTTTTTTATTCGCAGGCATACTTCTGATCATAATAAATAATTTGAATCCGGGAAATGAACTATTAACCCTTTGTTACATTCTTGCATTTTTTGGAATTAGCTGGATCGTTTCGATCTTATTGGTAAACAGATCATATCACCATACTCTTTTAAAAGCGATCAGCAGTCGTTTCTTTAGCCAGGATGAATTCAAACTTTCCGATGAAGAGCTGCGGGAACAAATATTGAAAAAAATAGAAACAGGAAATGAGACAGAAATAATAAACATTTTACAAATGCTGAATAGCCAGATAAGTGGCGGCAGTAAAGAAATAATTTTTAAACTGCTTGATCATCCGTCTGACAATATTAAAAAAGTTACATTATTATTGATCCAAACCCGGAATATAAAAGGCGCTGAAGAGAAATTAAAATTTTTGGCGGATCATGATACAAACAAAGAAATACAAATACTGGCAGTACAAAGTCTATGCAAAGAACAAAATGAACATCATTATTTAAAACATTATTTGCATCATCATGATGCGGGCATTAAAGCGGCTGCCCTTATCGGGATGCTTAAAAGTAATGACAAAGAAAATCATCAGTATGCAGAAGATATAATTACGGATCTTCTCCAATCAGAACATACAAAGGATAAACATACAGCTCTGCAAGTGCTTACTGAAGTAAAAGATCTTTATTGCCATCCGCATCTTGCAAATCTTTTTACAAATGACCGGGGGTTGCGATTAGCAGCTTTTAAAGCCATTGGCGAATCAGCAACTCCCCTATTAATGGAAAGAGTAATGACCTACTTTAGGGAACATCCATTGCATGTAGGAACTTCACTGCAGGCTGCTGGCGAAAAATCAATCCCACTTATTTTAAAGAAGGTCTTTAGCAACGATACCAGTGCTTTTTTAAAAGAAAAATTAATTACTGTGTTGGGAAAAATCGGAGGCCAGAAGGCCCAGTCAACACTTTTTGAATTACTGGACAAATATCCTTCTTATGCTGGCACCATTGCTAAATCATTAAACAGAAGCAAGTATAGCGCAACAGAACAAACACAAAAGAAATTAGAAGATATTTCCTTAGCATATATTATTTATGGCACTGAGTTGCTTTATATGCAAAGCCTGCTCGAACATGATGAGAATTATGCCCTGATCAATAGTTCTTTGAATATTGAGCTTATTGAGATCAGGAATATTTTGATCTGCCTTTTTGGTTGTCTCTATGATCATGAAAAAGCATTTAAAATAAAACAAGGCCTTGATATGAAGAAGAAAGAAAGTGTGGCCAACGCAATGGAACTAATTGATATGATCGTAAAAAAAGAGCTTGCTATTCCTTTTAATAAATTGTATGAACCGGCAGATATAGAATATCGCAGTCAATCTTTAAAAAGCTTCTTGCAGCCAGGCAAAGTTTTACAAACACAGGAGATCCTTTCAAAAATCCTTGAAGAAAAACCTATCTCTTATAATGTGTGGACCAAAGCATGCAGCTTGTATATTTCAAAAAAAACCAGTGCAACCATTACACCCGGACTTATCGAAAAATTTATTCATTCAGAAAACATGCTATTGAAAGAAACAGCGCTATATGCTCAATGAAATGTTTATTTTTAAATTATGGAACCGGGAAATATAAACAGGCTATTATTAATTGAAAAAGTGCTGGTGCTTAAGTCGCTCAATCTTTTTAAAGAGACACCTGAAAATATTCTTGCCGATCTTGCTCCCTTAATGAAAGAAATGCAATACGAACAGGGCACGGAAATTTTTAAAGAAGGAGAAACAGGTGATTGTATGTATATCATTCAACAAGGAAATATCAAAATTCATAAAGGAAATACAACCCTCGCCATACTTAAGGAAAAAGAAGTTTTTGGCGAACTTTCTTTGCTTGATGCCGATACAAGATCAGCCAGCGCTACTGCCGATACGGATTGCATTCTATATAAAATAGACCAGGAACCTTTCTATGAATTGATGGATGAAAGACCAGAGGTGGCAAAAGGTTTTATAAAGATCCTTTGCCAGCGATTGAGAACAATGAATGAAAAATCAAGACAGCAATGATGTTTTTTAAACCGAGTATTCAGTACTGTTCACATCATTCATGGTAAGACTTAACCCTCTTGTTGCAAAACTTTCTATTACTCCAACAGCTTTTTCAATTTTTAATTTAACTAAAGGCTCTTCTTCTTTTCTCCATTTACTTAAAACAAAATCGGCTTGCAGCCCTTTTGGATATTCATTGCCAATACCAAAACGCAGCCGTGGGTAATCTCGTGATGCTAATGACGCTTCCACACTTGTTAATCCATTGTGTCCGCCATCACTACCTGAAGGACGAAGTCTCATTTTATTCAACGGCAATGCAACATCATCTGTAATTACAAGTGTATTTTCAATCGCAATTTTTTCTTTGTCCATCCAATACTTAACCGCAGATCCACTTAGGTTCATATAAGTTGTCGGGCAAATGCAAATGAATATTTTGCCCTTCCATTTTACTTCAGCTACATAAGCCAGTCTTCCTGCAGAAAATTTCCCGGCATGTTTTTGAACAAAAGCATTTACTACATCAAAGCCGATATTATGCCTTGTGTGTGTATATTCATTACCAGCATTTCCCAGGCCAACGATTAAAAATTTCATCTTCTTACAATAAACTATTTAAAGATAACAACTTCATATTTTGTAAAACAATCAAAGAAACAAAAAACCCACTTCCATTGAAGTGGGTTTGCTATTAAGATCATTCTGATTATTTCTTTCCTTTTTCTTTTGCAGCAGGCGCAGCGGCAGGTGCAGCGGCTCCAGCAGGTGCAGCAGCTCCTGCAGCGGGTGCAGCTCCGGCAGCGGGTGCAGCAGTTGCTTCTTCCTGTTTCAACTGACGTGTTAATACAACTGATGCAATAGGAATTCTTGGTGAATTAAGAATTTCATAATTGGCTTCCTTCACATCTTCAACACGAATGTTACCATTCAGTTCAAGATTAGTGATATCCACTTCAATTTGCTCTTTCAGATATTTAGGTAAAGACTTTACCTTAAGAGATTTCATCTTAATGATCAGGTGACCACCTTCTTTTACGCCTTTTGATACTCCGGTAAATTTGATTGGAATATCTGCGATCACCTTTTTGTCTTGAACCAATTCCATCAGGTCAATGTGGATCAGTTTATCAGTCACTTTGTCAAACTGCAGATCTTTCAAAATACAGTTATAAGTTTTGCCATTCAATTTAATTTCAGCTTGCTGAAACTCTGGAGTGTACACGAATGTTTTAAAAGCCATGGAAGGAGCAGCAAAGCTGATCTCCTTTTCACCGCCATAAATTACACCGGGCACCAGATCCTGAGAGCGAAGTTGGCGGGTGGCTTTCTTCCCGGTTTCGGTCCTCAGTTGTCCTTCGATCGTAATTGATTTCATTGTATGTTTATTTATTAGTTACTCGTTCTTGTTGCGAAGCAATCTCCTCTTTGTAATTATTATTTACCCAACTTTCGTAATTCTATTTTGCTTCTCTTGCGTCGCACTCTTGTACTATACTAATCCTATTCAGCTTTCCTTGTCTCTCTATTTCTTTGTGAGTGCACAAACAAGCTTGTAATACTTTTATTTTCAAAAGCGTTCCTGATAGCCACTGCAAACAGCTCAGCAACAGATATCACTTTTATTTTCGATGTAGAATGCTTTAAAGGAATCGTGTCACAAACCACTAATTCATCCAGCACACTTTTCTCGATATTCTCATAAGCCTTTCCGCTTAGTACCGGGTGTGTGATCAAAGCCCTTACACTTCTTGCACCTTTTTCCATTAAAAGAGCTGCGCTTTTTGCCAATGTGCCCCCTGTGTCGCAGATATCATCGATAATTACAACATCCCGGTCAGTCACATCCCCGATCACCACCATGCTTGCAATTTCATTTGCCCTTTTCCTATGCTTGTCACAGATCACCATTTCCGCTTCAAAATAACTTGAAATCTCTCTTATCCTGTTTGCACTTCCTACGTCGGGGGCCGCAAAGGTAAGGTTTTCGAGTTTCAGATTCTCTATGTAAGGAATAAAAACTGCGTGGCTATCCAAGTGGTCAACCGGTATATCAAAGTAGCCTTGTATCTGCGGAGCATGAAGATCCATTGTTATCAAACGGTCCGCCCCGGCAGCTTGTATCATATTGGCAATCAGCTTACTTCCTATCGCTACCCGTGGTCTATCCTTTCTATCCTGACGGGCATAACCGTAATAAGGGATCACGGCAATGATCTTATATGCCGAAGCTCTTTTTGCAGCATCGATCATCAATAAGAGTTCCATTAAGTTTTCTGCTGGAGAATGAGTGCTTTGGACTAGGAAGACAAAATCACCGCGGATGCTCTCCATAAAAGTGGGCTGAATCTCTCCGTCGCTGAATCGTTGAATATTGACTTTCCCTTGCCGGATCCCGTAGCTTTTGCAAATTTGATCTGCTAAGTCTTGTGATCCAGTACCGGAAAAAATTTTAGCGGCTGACATGACTTGATTTGATTACACCAAAGGGATTTCTCTGGAGCGGCGAAGATAATACTTCACCCCAAATCAAACAGGAGGCGGGAAAAAATGTTGATGATTATGCAGCCCTATTTTATCGAAGTTATAGCAACCGTATTAGCGGGTGATTCACTTGCTTTTTTCTCAGTTGAGGAATAGTTACCACCTGAAGTTGTATTACAACTATAAAAAAGTGCTGAACAAATAAAAATGGAGAAAAATAACACGACAACATAAACGCCGGCAAAAAATAAAATGGGATGCAACGCACCAATTGGGGATACGGATGTTCTTTTCATACGGGTATTGGTTTAGTTTTTCAAAGGTTTGGATCAATCTTCAGGGCTGTACCCTAAAAGTTGTATTTTCTGGGCCTAAATTATTTGTTAATCTTGGGTGATGCAAGAGCAGAAATACTCTATAAAGGAATGGGCAAAAGACGATAGGCCAAGAGAAAAATTACTATTGAATGGGGCTCACACACTCAGCGATTCAGAGTTGCTTGCTATTCTTATATTAAATGGTTCAAAAGAAAAAACAGCGGTTGATCTTGCAAAGGATATTTTGAAGCTTAGTAAAGATAATTTATCAGAGTTAGGCAGGTTATCAGTAAAAGATCTAATGAAAGTAAAAGGAATCGGCCTGGCAAAGGCAGTTACTATTTCAGCTGCACTTGAATTAGGCAGAAGAAGACAAGCAAGTGGCTCCCTTCAAAAGAAAATAATTTCCTCGAGTAATGATGTCGCTGATTATTTTATGGCAAAGTTGAAAGACTATCGGCATGAAGTATTTGCCGTGGTTTTTTTAAACAGGGCCAATAAGATCAATCATTTTGAAATCGTAAGTGAAGGCGGAATAACCGGCACAGTGGCGGACCCAAGAGTAATTCTTAAAAAAGCACTGGAAGAAGATGCAGTCAGCATTATCCTTTGTCACAATCATCCATCAGGCAGTTTAAAGCCAAGCAGAGCTGATGAAGAACTAACATTAAAGATAAAAGAAGCTGCAAAATATTTTGACATCAAAGTACTTGATCACATGATCGTAAGTGATGCTGGCTATTTCAGTTTTGCAGATGAAGGACTATTGTAAGTTAATAGTCATAAGTCAATAGTTATAAGTAACTCATGTTAATTTCATTATGGGAGATTATAGAACCTTGCTGGGTTATCAGAAAGCATTTTCATTGGCAATGAAAATTTATCATGCGTCAAAAAAGTTTCCTGCTGAAGAAAAGTTTGGTTTAATATCCCAAATTAGAAATTCTTCAAGATCAGTATGTGTCAACATTGTGGAAGCATACAAAAGAAGAAGATATAAAGATTATTATATCTCTAAACTAAATGATTCAGAAACGGAAAATGCAGAAACACAGGTCTGGCTTGACTTTTCATTATCATGTAAATATTTTATGGAACAAGAATACCAGGAATTAAAATCAGAAAATGATGAGGTGGCTAAACTTGTATTATACATGATAAACAATCCTGACAAGTTCTTGTAATACCACATTTACGCTTATGAGTATCAACTAAGGACTAAATACTATTGACTTCCTCATGCCTGTGCCGAAGGTCCCCCAAAATTGAGCGGTAGTTGAATATCTTCCAGATCTTTTATGCCACCGTTAGCAACCTCATAACGTGAAATATTTTCTGTCAGCGCCTTCATAAATCTTTTAGCATGCTGAGGTGTAAAAATTATTCTTGATTTCACTTTACTTTTTGGTGTGCCCGGCATCACGTTCACAAAATCAATTACAAACTCTGCGTGAGAATGTGTGATGATAGCGAGATTAGCATACGATCCTTCTGCTACTTCTTCAGATATTTCTATATTGAGCTGGTTAGGTTGTTGTTGAGGCTGATCCATTTTATCGGAGTTTTAGTAAAAATAGCTAACTGAAGCTATTGATTCAAAAATAATATCAGTTCTTTAAGAAATGATTCATTGATAACGCCACTCTCACTTTTAGAAAAATACTGTTTAACTTTTACTTCTTCATTGGATAGTGCTTCCCTGATAGACTTCTTTTTTAGATCAACTTTTTTAAACTGGTTGCCGCCCGGGAAAATAATATAGTATTCAAATTCATCGACAAACTCATCATACTTTTTTCCCGATTCGATGAGTCCATTATTGGTATAATCGGCTTTTTGAAATGTTGTTTTCATAGACTTATACAAGGAATATTTGACTTCGTCTTTAACCAACTCGACTAAAAATTCCTTTTTGCTAATTGCAGGGATCTTTTCAAACTTCGCGGTGGAAGTATCTGTTTTCAGTATAAAAGAATTTATCGCCACATCATTTATTTCAATGATTGTGTTTTTATCACGAGTGGCTAATAGTTTTTTTCCGACCTTATCATAGTTAAAACTAAAATCGGCCGTATTGATCACAGTAAGATTTGTGTCAAGCATTGTTCCATTTACCCACCAATTAAACAGATACCGGCTTCCCTGCGTTTCTTCTTTCTGATGAAATACAGTTAATGCAGATCCCTGGTAAAACCTGCTGGCTTCTGCCTTTCCAAAATCCTGTACAGAATTGTAAACTGCTTTTTGGCTGATTGTTTCGTTTAGGACACTGCTATTGTTATTGTCAGGATTTTTGACCAAAATTATGATCAACTCTTTTCCATTGACTGGCTTTATTGTTGACTCATATCCTTCTGCGGCGATAATAAGAACTGAGTTGGGGTTTGCATCTATTTTAAAAAGACCAAGACTATCAGTTACAGTTCCCTTCTCTTCTCCTTTCACAATAACAGAAGCATTTTGCACTCCTTTATTTTTTTCATTCTTTACAATACCATGAAGGGTTTGCTTCTTTAACACGGGATTTGTTTGTGTCCAGGTAACAGTAGCTATGGTTACAAATAATAGTAAGGAAAAACATTTTTTTTTCATACCTGACTTTAACAAATTCAAATTAATTTGGATGATAAACACACATGCTGTTTAAATAAAAACTGCCTCTAATGAGGCAGTTTTTTACACAATCACAATTTCTTATTGCTTAACAAAATTATCTATAACTGTACGAGTATTGCCTCCACTATTAACGATGTCCATATAAATACGGAAAGTAGTACCTGCGAATTTAGTACTGGCGTTCCCCACAATTTGATATCCCACAAGCTTAGGTGGAGTAAGTAAAGTAAACCCACCTGCAGTAATAGCTGCTAACGCATTAGCATCTAAAGACACAACAGGATTGGTAATTACTCCATTAGTATTAGTAAAAGATAAATTAACGCCGACGCCAACAAATGTTTCAAGGTAGTCCTCAGGTAAAAGTATAGTAGTTGCAGATATTGGACCTATAACAACTGGTTCATCTTCGAAAAATCCTCCATTTGGAGCAGTAGTTGTATCTGCAGCCCCAACTCCCGTTGTATTCCACCGATAAAAATCCATTTTATAATTACCTGCCAAAAGGTTACCAATTACATTGTAATAAATAATATTTTGGTTACTACTTAATCCTTTTCCGCCTCCATCAGTAATTGCTACTGGCAACATATAGCTAATAGTGGGATCTAATTTGTTTTGGAATATCCAAACCGTGGTAGTTCCGGTATATTCTAATCCCCCAGGAATTGTAACTGTATTACTTACAAACTTAAATGCATTTGTAGGAAATGGCTGGAAATTTGTACCGTTAGCAGCATTATATGCAGCAATAGCAGAATTATCAACTCCAACAGTAACAGTAACAGGACCATTCTTACTATTATTAGAAGCAAGAACCGCCATCACTGTTTTTTTAACCGTATCTGGTGATGATGTATTCACTAAAATATTAGAAGCTTTGAAATTTGCAGTACCTGCACCTGTTAAGACTACCATATCAGATGTCTGCGTAAGATCAGTAAATCCTTCTCTTTCTTTTACACAGCTTGCGACAATGATCAACAAACTGACCGCAAAAAAAACTTTGAATTTTATAAGATTATATTTCATAAATATTTCTTTTTCTTTTTGGTAATTATTATTGACTATTAAGGCATCCACCAAACATTAGTAGTTGGTGTAATAGTTCCTACGGCCAGTACACTTTCTGCATTTACCTCATATTCTCTTTGCGGATATAAAAGCCGCGTAGGCATCTTTCCAGTAGAAAACGGACTGGTAGATAACGGAACATCAGGTGGTAATTTTAACCTGCGATAATCATTATATGGCTCCAATTCATTGATACAACATAATGCAGCCCATTTTTGCCTGATAATAAGTGCAATTTGTTCGCTAAGATTTGTAGTTGCATCCCAGTTCGTTTCTTTATCTCCTGCCCGGGTATAATAAGTGGTTGCCTGGGCAGCTGTTAAACCGAGGTAAAGGAATGATTGTGTTACGCCATTTTGATAAGCAGTTTTTGCTGCGGCGGCGCCACCGGGCAACCAGCCTCTTGCTATAGCTTCGGCCTGCAAGAAATAACTTTCAGCAGCAAGCATAATCGGAGCAGCCTGGCTGAAAGCTTTCAATATTCCTGTACCGAATTCAGAAGTTCTGGAATTAGGAATTCCCTGGTCGCCAAAATAATTTCCCTGGTATGTTCCGCCAGGTGTAGCAGCGGTTTTAAAAAACTTTCCAATACGAGGATCATTATGCGCCTGGAAAAAGTCAATTGCATATTGTCCTGCCCGATAAAAGTCCTGGGTATAAGTTCCTGAAGTATTAATATTTGAACCCCAAAAAGGATTTGTCTTTCCGGCAGAGTTTAAATAACCTGGATTTACACTTGCATCAACATCAAGAAATGATGCTCCAACTAATTTTGCAACTTCGGCAGTTATATAAGCCGCCCTATCGGCTTTTTGACTTTGCCTGAGGAGTAATCTTAGTTTAACAGTATTAGCAAATTTCACCCATTTAGGTGCATTGCCAGCAAACATAACATCACCGCCTATGGATCCGGTTACAGCAGTTTTCAATAACGCAATTGCTGTATCCATTTTTTTACCAAGATCATCATAGATCGCTTTTTGATCGTCATATTTTGGTTTACTTGCTGCTGTACCTTGCAATGCTTCAGTGTAAGGTATATTTCCATAAAGGTCAACCAGGGTTTGATAATTATATGCTTTCATTAGTATCCCGATTCCCCTGTAAAAATTATTACCGCTTTCTGCACCTTTTTTTTCTACAAAATCAAAATCTTCAAGGATGTCATAAATATTTCCAAAGGCTCCCGCAGCGAAATTATTAGTGATAGCATAAGAAATGTTTTCGGTTGCGATGGCATAATTACCGCTATAAGAAATATGTCCCATCCATAAGCCTGCAAAAGCAAAACGTGCATCAGCTGTTGGATTGCTGTATTGAGCAGCCGTGTTTTGCAATGCGGCTGAAAGAACTAATTCCGGGGAAGCCGAAGCCGTGGTTGGATCATTGGGCGAAGTATTAATATCCAGCAATTGTTTCTTACAGCTTCCAAAAAAAGCTGCCAGAAAAACTACGGCTACCAATCTTTTAAATATAAGTTTCATAATTATTTCTTTATATTTTAAAATTAAAATGTCACATTAAGGGTAATTCCATAAATCCTTGTTGGAGGAGTTTGGAAAATATCATTTGACCCAACTGCATTACCTGTGCCCGCAGCACTGAATTCCGGATCTGTCCAAACATTGTCTTTAGGTCTGAACATAAGTAAATTTCTACCGGAAAGACTGATTGAAGCCTGTTGAACAACTTTTGTTTTATCTGTTAGACTTCTTGGGAAATCATAGGTGATCGCTACTTCTCTTATTTTCCAAAAATCCCCACTATTTACATAGTTAGATCCAGCCTGGTTCCAGGTATTAGCCCAAAAACGCCAGTTAGCATCAACAGTTGCTACAGTTGTATTAGGTATGTACTTACCGGTTCCATCATCAATAACTGAATTAGGAATAACAAATGGCTGACGGCCGGTTTGTGCAGTATAAGCAGAGATACCAGTAAAGTCGAGACTTGATCCTATACTGTTATTGACCACACCGCCAAATCTTGCATCAGCAACTATAGATAGCGTAAGACCTTTCCATGAAACAGAAGTGTTAACTCCTAGTTTTGAAGGAGGAACTGACGTTCCCATTGCTGCAAGAGGGCCCGCTTTTGTTGGGAACCCTGTACTCTTATCTACAATTATCCGGCCTTCAGGATCACGTACCCAATCTGTTGTTTTAATATATGGGTAAGCCTTACCAGGAATTGCATAAACTGAATTTCCAAGTGAAATTTCTCCACCCAGGTCCATACCAACCCTATTTGTTATGTGGGTGAAATTGGCACCAACATTCCATCGTATGTCTTTGAGATTAAGAACGGGAGTTAACATTAGATCCAATTCGTAACCTTTATTAGTCATGCTTCCGAGGTTTACAGTAGCACTTGTAAATCCTGTAGATGAAGATATTTGGGAAGGAATTGTTTGATTGGTCGTTTTAGTATCAAAATATGCGGCCTTAAAATTGATCCTGTTTTTAAGAAACCCCAATTCTACTCCAAATTCCTTTTCCTGTGTGAATTCAGGTTCCAAACCCGGGTTAGCATAATTATTACTGATAGTAAAACCAGCCTGAGCTCCGTAAGGGAAACCTCCACTTACAAGAGCAAGATTATCTAAGGAATATGGGTCTACACTTACCTGGCCTACTTTAGACCATGCAGCTCTTACTTTACCATAACTTAAAATTTTACTATCCTGGAATAATTTAAAAGCATCAGTAAAAACAAAAGAAGCGTCAACACTTGGATAAAAGAACGACCTGTTAGCTTCAGCCAATTTTGAATTCCAGTCATTTCTACCAGTTCCATGTAAGAAAAGAAAATTTTTGTACCCTATTGTTAAGTCTGCAAAGACCCCTATCAAGCCTTCTTCTGTTATCCCCTCATTCACTGTCGGTTCACCTTGTCTATAGTTAATATTATATAAGCCGGGTACAATAAGGCTAGCTGTTGCATCCGTCATAACTCTTGTTTTCCTTTTATAAATGGAATTACCAAGAATTAGCTTAGTCGTAAAATCGCCAAATTTTTTCCTCGCAGTTAACAAGGCATCACCGCTGGCCCGGCTACTAAATGCCATTTGATCTGTTAACGAAGGTTGCAATACTTTTACACTGGATGGGATTGCTCCAGCTTGCCATGGATCTGTTTGTGCATAAGCATCAAATACAAATCCAGCCTTAGTAGCTTTAAATGATTGATCATTCCTGGAGTATCCTAAAGTATAAGAAAAATCAAGCCAATTTGTGATCTGTAATGAGGCCCTTACATTGCTAAGCAATGTGTTGTTTCTTGTGACACGTCTTGATTCATCAATTTGCCACCATGGATTACCATAATAAGCATTGAAATAACCATTGGGATTTGCAAATGGATCGTTTCGCCAATCCCTGTAGTCACGCAGGTCAACATGCTGAGGTGAATTGATAACTGTCCAGTAAACAGGTCTGTCCTGGAAATAAGAACCACCAGCAACATCTATTTTTTCCAATGTATAGGATGAGTTGTATTCAATATTGAATTTTCCGTATTGTTTCGACCCATTCACTCGTATTGTATTTCTATCTGATTTATCCTCCGGCACAACACCTTTAGTGTGTACATTTTGATAACTCACATAAAAGAGGCTGGTTGCATCACCACTGGAGAATGAAACATTGTTTTGTAAAGTTATTCCCTTATCAAAAAACTTACGCTTACCATCTTTAACGGCAGCATAAGGAATCATCTTGGTAGAATCAAAAAATGTTCCGTCAGCACGGTATATTCTTACAGGTCCGCCTATCGGAGCCATCACTCCGTTGTATTCAGGACCATAGCTCTGGTTCTCATAAGGATAATATACTTTGATTGGATCTTCAGGGAAATGCACTGCTAAATTATCATTATACCCTTCTCCACCGTAACTGCCAAAACGATCTTGTAAGTCGGGCATATAGGAGATTGTTTCCATTTGCACTGTACTTCCAAACTGCACCCTTGGTTTACCCCTGGTACCTTTTTTAGTAGTTACTACTAAAACTCCGTTTGAGGCGTTTGAACCATATATCGCAGAGGCTGAAGCTCCCTTTAACACATCAAAACTTTCGATATCATTTGGATTCATTCTTGCCAGGTAAGTATTATCTACCTGCACGTTATCAACAACGATCAAAGCCTGGTTATTACCTAAAATCGACCTGTTGCCTCTTAATGTAACACGAACCTGTGGGTTCACACTATTATCAGAAGTTTGTATTTGTAATCCCGAAACTTTTCCGGTCAAGCCGCTAACAGGGTTAATAACTTTTGACTGATTCAATTCCTTGTTGTTAATGGTTGCGGTTGAATAACCGACCTCTCTGTTTTGTTTTTTTATCCCAAGAGCGGTGGTTACAATTACCTCGGTTAAGTTTTGAGACCCGCTTGCAATCAATGCAATGTTGTTTTGTCCATCTGTCGGAGTTATTGTTGCAGTAGTAAAACCGGTAGCAGAAATTGCTAGTTGAGATTGATTACCGATTTTAATACTAAAAAGGCCATTCGCATCCGCCTGAGCAGCGTTTTTAGTTCCTACTTCTGTAATGGTTGCAAAGGGGACAGCATTCCCCTTATCATCTCTGACAACGCCTGTAACCGTACGTGTCTGCCCAAATGCAAAACTGCAAAGCAGTATCAGCATCGGTAATAATGATGCAATTTTTCTCATGTGGAGATCAGTTTTTGATTAATAAATACTTGATTCTTAACTAAAATGAAGTTTTCAACGGGCAACTAAGGTCTAAATAGACATTTTATCTTTAAAAAATGCTGCGGCAAAGTGAATAAAAAATCTAATTAGCGTTTGTTAAACCAGATCACAAATCTGAATCCAAATTTTGTAGATGAGCAAGATTGTTGAAGACAGGTAATAACCGGGCAGCAGTGTTTATCTCGGTCTTATATAAGTAAGTGTATCATACTTTTCTCTTGTACCCGCACCGGCAGGTGTCCATGTGTAGGCAACATAAAACGTTTTAGTACTCGGATCATAACGGTTAGTAACACCTGGCGGAACGACTAACGGAGGAAATGCATTGGCAGCAGCTCGTGACGCCACATTTGATATTGATACTGTATTATCAGGATTGACAGTCATACGAACCAGTAAACTTGGGCCAGCGGCGTCACCAAAATAGGTTAGGGAATTAGCTGGAAAGTTGATAAATACCGTAGCAACATCCCAATCAATAGATCTGGGCCCAGAAGAAAGAAAATCCCATTCGGGAATTGTTCCATTACCGGTAATGTCCGGACTGGTTGGATGAAATAATTTATACTTAACTCTATACACCCCATCCCATTGATTTTTTGCACCAATTTCTACAGCTACTTGATTTTGTTCAGCACTAAGCACCGCGTTATTATCTGCCGATGCAAGTTGAAAACCTAATCCTACTCTACCTAACGATACAAGATCGGTCGGTTTTAAATTAATTTTTAAATGTTTTACAAATTCACCTGGTTGAAAAGTTATCGTCCAGTATTGACCATCAAATGGGTTATCAGGATGACTTTGATACAGATCTCTCGGCAACTCAGCAACAGCAGCACCACTCAGATCTGATAATACTGAATTACTTTTTGCGATTTTAACTGTCTGCACTCTATTTAAATCTGCTGGGCTAGTTGCATCTCTCCTGATCTCGAGCATTTCTATTGTGGTCAACGCATTACTAACATTCAAAGAAGCATTAATTAAATTATTGCCGTCGGGTAAACTAATAGATGGCCTTTCTTGGGATTTAACAGGAGGAAATGGTTCGGATTCTTTTTCACAGGATAACACAATCAAACTTAGAAGAGAAATAAAAAGAAATGACTGTAGAACTTTTCTCATTTTAAACAAGTTTGCAATTAAACGGCAGCGATAAAGTTATACAAATATTACTCTAAAAAACAAAAGTGGGATAATATTATCCCACTTTTTAGCTGTCAATATCTCGAAAAAAATTTATGGTTTTACCCACCACATCCTACCATATTGTGAATCTTTTTCACCACCAATTTTATAAAGATCGGCCACTGCATTTGTATAAGTACTATTCAAATCAAAGTGTGATTGTGAAATACCCATTCGAATAGGAATGATTCTACTTGTACCAGCAGGAGGAACTACACCTGGTGCAGGAGTTAATACAGGGAAGCCAGTGCTTCTTACAATATTCCATGCTTCCAATCCATCGGGGAAAGCAGCTAACCAACGCTGAGTAATTATTTTTTGAAGTTCGGTACCGGCTGTTAAAGCAACAGCTGGCATAAGCATATAAGCATTAAATGCTGTAGCATCATAAACATCCCATTGTCTCCAATTCAATTCAATACCTGTTCTGTAAAGATTAGCTGCATTCTCAGCTGTCCACCCTCTTTGCGCCGCTTCTGCACGGGCAAGTGTTATTTGTGACGAAGTGATGATCGGCATCGGTTGATCAGGAGTTCCAATTGAAGGATTCATAATTCTTGCCCAATCAGGATGTGCAGAGGCAAACGCAATCGCATCATTTCTTTCTAATCCGTATTGAAATCCTACATTAGAAGAACCCCACGCATCAATACGACTGTCACCATTTGGATTCATAAAATCTGTAACTGTTTTACTTATTGCGTAGTCAGAACGTTGCGTTATGTTATAATAAGTATAGAATACGCTGCTATAATTACCCCCCGGATAAACCAGCATTATATCATCTGCATTGCTGGTCAGATACCCACCACTTGCACTCATCGCAGCAAGAAATTCTGTTTTTCCTTTTGTAGCATCAACTGAAGACAAGCGCAATGCCATGATCATGCGAAGTGAATTCGCAAATTTTTTCCATGCATTAATATTTCCATCAAGAAGAATATCTCCTTTTACAGGAGCGCCACCGTCAAATTGCGCAATAGCTTCTTTCAATTCCTTAAAAAGATCTGCATAAATATCCTGTTGTTTATCGTAAGGAATTTGTCCATTTTTTTTCAATGCCTGGAAATAAGGAATATCTCCCCACTGATCTGTTACTCGAAGAAACCACCATGCTTTAAGAATTCTTGCTGTGGCAATTTGGTTTGCGTTTGAACCATTTTCTGAAACTTTGGTGGCTGTTTCAGGATCTGTGTTTAATTGTATGATATTTACAAGATCATATAAAGGACCAGAATAATAGCCGCCATAATCGGGTTGTATCCTTTGATATCTTGACGCTTCGGTATACTGAGTTTCTGCATACAATTGAGAGTATAGACCCGGATTTACTGCCCAAGCCTCTGCGCCCATGCCTGAAAGCACGTTTGAAAGAAGGCCTCTTGTATTTGGCGCAGCTGCTATATTAGGGTTCACGTTTATATCCCCGAACTCATCAATTTTTTTTGTGCATCCGACGCCTGATATGATCAGGCCAGCAGTAAGCACCATTGATGTGAGTTTTATAAGTTTCATTTTTAAAATATTTTTATTATTAAAAATTTTTTAGAATACGAATTTCAGACTGGCGCCTACTGAACGTACACCTGGCAATTGTCCATCTTCACCCTGCACTCCTGAAATCTCTGAAGGATCAAAATTCTTAGCATCTCTATAAATGATCCATGGATTACGTGCAATAAGTGAGATCGATGCACCCTGGAAAACCTTGCTTAAGTTGCCAATCTTGTTAACTGGTATACGATACGCCAAACTTGCTTCCCTGATCTTAACATAGGTTAGATCATGTATAAATGGTTCTGCAATCTGACGGCTGTAGAATTGGTGGTAATAGTTGAAGCCACTGATATATTTATCAACCGTCGTTTTTTCATCTACAGAACTTACACCAACCACATGCACTCCACCGCCATTAGCAACCGCATCACGAACATTATTTCCTTTATCATTTGTTTCTGCAGTCTCTGCAAAAATACCAGAGAACCAACCCCAGCTTTCAGACAGTGAAAAGAATTTACCGCCAATTTGATAATCAAGACTGAAGTTTAAGACAAAATTTTTGTACGACAATGTGTTGATAAACCCGCCAGTTGCTTTTGGAACAACTGAACCCCAATGTTTGTCAAGATCACGAATATAATAGCCGGTATTAGGATCAACAACCATTAAGCCATCGACATTGCGCTTGATACCACCGCCAATTAACTGACCCCAGTCTGAGCCTAATTCCTGGAAAGCACGGGCAAAACGAGTTCCAAATGCACCACCAGCCAATAATACTCTTTGCTGGTCCTGGTAGAGATTTTTTATTGGATTCTTGATCAAATAACCAAATGTTGCTGTTGCATCCCATGTAAGATCTTTTCCTTTTATAATTGTTGCATTCAGTTGCAATTCAATTCCCTCACGTTTTACATGCACAGCATTTACAACCAGGTTTGTAAAGCCGCTGACTGGGTCTGTTTGAACAGATAAAGGCTCCAGGTCATTATCCTCATTATAATAAACAAAATTCACCCCAAAACGGTTTTTGAATAAGCGGAGATCAACACCTGCTTCATATGTTGTTACCAGTGAACCTTTCAGATTTTCATCAACAAGATCGTCAGTTGTACCCATAAGGAAGTTACCATCCCAAAGGTTCGCAGCAGGGCTATATCCAAAGTTATTTCTATAGATGGCGATCGAAGTAGGTTTTTTACCCCAACTTGCGAATACTTTAGCAAAACTCAGCCATGGCAAGCTGCCCTTTGTAAACTCACTAACTACAAAACTGGCCCCTACTGATGGTGAAAACAGGCTATTCCCGATCTCAGGATCCAAAGTAGAATACCAGTCATTACGAACAGCAAATGTTACACTTGCATATTTGTTCCACTCCAGGTCACCCGATGCGAACAAGGAATTCACTCTTGAATCCTCACGCCTATTTCCAAGTGTTGGCTGTGCAGCTGAGTTTGAGAGAGAGTACAAATTTGGAATGTTCAAACCATTCTCGGTAACTGCAGTGTTCTCTTTATAAAGAGTTCTCAATACGTTACCACCACCGGTAATATTAAATGCAAGCTTATTATCAAAATAGCTATTACTATAAGTAGCAAGGCCTTCATAATTATATTCACTGTAAAAAGTACTCCTGGAGTCATATTCTGCCAGAATACCTGTTTGAAGGGCACTTTGCTCAAGCAATGATGTAGTAATATTCTCTGTATAAGTTGATAACTGGTTTTTACGGATCGTAGCTTTTACATTAAAATGATTATTCAATTTATAACGAAGAGAAAAATCGCCGAAAAGACGATCTCTTCCATTGACATAATTCTTATTCGCGAAATAATCATAATAATTATACCAATAGTTTCCATTGATATCATCATAACCTTTAGCGCCATCAGGATTAGTATAAAAATTCCATGACATTAAATTACCCGTAGGAGATTTCATTCCTGCAAGTTCTCTCATGATGTTCATATCATTATGCCTATGGAACCATTGGTTAAAAGAACCAGCAGATTGGTTTGCATATCCATCTACGAATTCACCGCGAATTGTTGTGGTAGAATAAGTAGCATTAACACCCACTGTAAAATGTTCATTCAGATCAGCTGTACCTGAAAAGAAAATATTATTACGCTTTGAGTTTGTACTCGGTAAAAGACCTTTTATATACTGATTAGTATAAGACATGCGGGTTGAATATCCCGGGCCACTTTTGGAAAATGCAGCATTAGTAGTACTTGTAACACCTGTCTCCCAAAAGTCTCTTGCATTGTTTGGTTGACCTACAAGCGGAGCTGTTTTAAATGAATATTTAGTGCCGGGAAACCATGCATACCAGGGAATATATTCCTGGCCTGTCATGCGAGGGCCCCAGCTAGCATCATCCGTATAATCCGGGAAATATTTTCCGTCCAAGGCTTGCCATTCCGCAGGTTGACCCTGAGCATAATGATATTGTGTAAGTGAACTTGAGCCACCTCCAGAATAAAGATTTTGGTACTCCGGAAGAACGTATACATTATCAGCCATTACACTTTGAGTAAACTCAACACCAATTCCTTGCTTTGGACCTCTTTTCTTTGTTGTAATAACTATAGCTCCGCCCTTTGCTCTTTCACCAAACAACGCCGTAGCATTTGCTCCTTTTAAAACTGATACATCTTCTACGTCGTCTGGATTTATGTCAAAACCGTTAACGATGGTACCATCAACAATAAAAATTGGGCCAACGTCTCCCAATGATAAACCACCGCGAATACGTAAAAAATCCTGGTCATCTGCTCCAAGTTTCGCATTGGATTGTGACCTTGATTGTACACCGGCAATTTTACCAGCTAACGCATCAACGATGTTGGTTTGTGGAATGATATTAAGTTGTTCGCTTTTTACAACTTGTGAGCTGTAAGGTGTTGTTCGTTGAGATTTCTTTATCCCAAATGCACTGGTAACAACCACTTCTGTCAGGTTACTACCAGCTGTAGGCGCTAATGATACCGATACATTATCTGAAGTACCCACAGTTATTTCCCTGTCTTCAAAACCGACCGATGTAATTACTAACACAGTGCCGGAAGCTACACTCTTAATAGTGAATTTTCCATCGGCATCGGCAGTCACCCCATTCTTGGTGCCTTTTACAGTAATAGAAGCAAATGGTATTGCTTTACCATTCGCATCAGTTACAGTACCGGAAACACTCCGGCTCTGGGCGGATACCAGCATTGAGCATAGTATCGCCGTCACAAATAGTGATGCAAGTTTTCTCATGTGGAGATCAATTTTTGATTAAATAAATACTTGATTTTGAGCCGAAAACGTCAATTTTCATGGGGAGGAATAACGTAAACAAGACATTCAATTTTTAAAAAATGCTGCCGCAAGGTAAACATATTTTTAACAATTGGTG
>JBIOVR010000236.1:0-6958 GCA_044867875.1 Chitinophagaceae bacterium | reverse complement strand
TGCTAAAGATATTTTCTGTTAATGACGAATTAAAAAGAGAATATTTTAAATTGGAAAGACAGCAAATAGTAGCACTATTATTAAGTAAACGGCAAGTCTATTTGCTATCCAACCTGAATAATTTTATATATTTTGTTAATTACTTTTTTATTAAAAATGAAGAAATAAAAAAAGTGTCTCCCAGTGTACTGATAAAGGAGTTTGAAGCTTCTTCAAGGTAAGTGCAGATAGGTTGTTCAGCATTGGCTGTCTCGGCCTTGGTTCGTGTCCGGTTTGAAAATTTTGTTATGTTATCTTAGTTTTCATGAGCCTTGTACTTATAAGCGTTACTGCCTGGCATAATTGGCCATTGTTTCTTTTCTGAATAAACAGCAATAAAACTAGCACCATAGTACAAAATAAATGATGAATAAAAAACAAATAACAATACAAGTACAAATGACCCTGAAGCACCATACAGGTAACCGATATTACTTTTAACAAGCACAAACCGCAATAACAATTTTCCTGCAATGTATAAGATCCCTGTCAGTGATCCTCCAATAACAGATGCTTTCCACGTAGGTCTCCCGTCTGCCAGGAAACGGAATAAAAGAATGAACCATGCCGCTACAATGATCACACTGGCTATTTGATGTACAGCGCTTTTAAAAAAACTGCTGCCCCAATGCCATATTTCATCAACATAATTACCGGCTATTACTTCAACGCTTTCGAGAAAGACGTCAGCAAAAAATAAAATACCGGCCAGCAATATAACAGCAAATGATTTTGCCCGGGCACTTAATACAAAAAGAATTCCGGGATGCTCTTTCACGCTGATTTTCCAGAGCTGATCCAGGGAATTTTTAATTTCACCAAACAAGGTGGTTGCTACAAAAACAAGAAAGACAAATCCCAATACGATCACATACCAACTGTCACTGAAGCCATAAATACTTCTTACCACTTGTCTCACTTGCTCAGCACCTTCTTTTCCCAAAGTATTTGAAATGTTTTCGAGCAAGCCCCGCCCCATGTTACCACGACCGATGAATAAACCAAATAGCTGCGACAGTATAAAAACGATCGGTGGTAATGCGAACGTGGTAAAAAAGGCAGTCGCTCCGGCCATTCGCATTGGATCATTTTTTCCAAGTAATGCAAATGAATGACGCAGGCTGGTAAAGAACAGTGTTAACTCATTACCTTTTATTTTATTTTTTGTCATGATTCAGACAAAGATAAAGCGGTGTTTCAGTTCGGTTCTTAGTTCCTTCAGGAGCTTGCAAACAAGATGATGCTTTGCTGCATTGAGTTTAGTCTTCGTATCCGCTTTTAATAACAGTTGAGATCATTTTGAACTGTTCATTCGCATTAAAGCAGTGCGAGGCGTGGGCTGGTATTACAATACCGTCACCTGTTCTTAACAAGTAATTTTTTTCATTAATGACGACTTCTGCAACACCATCTATTATCTGGACATAGGTGTCGAAAGGAGAAGTTTTTTCTGCTAATTCTTCACCTGAGTCAAAAGAGGTCACCGTGACATTCCCTGTGGTTTTTTTGATAATCGTCTTGCTGACAACAGCATGGGGAACATACTCGATGATCTCAACGATTATATGCGCTTTTGATTTTTCTATTTCTGTTGAAGTTGTATGATTGGTACTGTCAGTATGATTGCTCTTACCGGTAAGATCAGTAAGAGTATTTTTATCTTTTTTCATAATTTCTAGCTATTCAATTAGAATAGCCAGTAAAGGTCTGGATGTTTAATGGCGTATTTGTTATACAACTTTATAAAAAAGTTGTATGATTCATACCTTTATAAATGGGGGCTTAAGTTAGTTTAACTTCATGCTTTTAGAAAGATAATGCAGTCATTCTATCAATTTACTACACAGGAAGTCTTTGATCAACTCAAAACATCTGCTTCAGGTTTGAACAGCGAAGTGGTGCCAGCGCTTCAAAAAAAATATGGAGCCAACGTTTTACAGGAAGCAAAACAAAAAACCAAATTAGCGATCCTGCTGTCCCAGTTCACCGATATAATGATCATTATACTGGTGATCGCCGCAATTATTTCATTTGTAGTAGGAGAGCATACAGATGCATTTGTTATCCTTGCTATCATAATTGGCAATGCATGGATGGGATATTACCAGGAGTATAATGCAGAAAGATCGGTGAGGATGCTAAAAAAAATGGCGGCACAATTTGCGACAGTTTTGCGTAATGATGATCCTGCTAAAATTGAAGCCGACCAGTTGGTGCCCGGTGATATTATTTTATTAGAAGCGGGAGATATTGTTCCTGCTGATGCAAGGCTGATCGAAGTAAATTCTTTTAAAACAGATGAAGCATCACTTACAGGAGAGAGTCATTCAGTTGAAAAGAAAACGGATGTTGTAAAAGAAGAAAACCTTGTTCCCGGCGATCAGCTTAATATGATCTTCAAAGGAACTATCGTGAGCAATGGTTCGGCTAAAGCAGTAGTAACAACTACCGGCATGAATACAGAGTTAGGGAAAATTGCAGGATTGCTGGAAGTTGAATCTCAAAAAACACCGTTACAAAAAAGACTCACTGTTTTTAGTAAGCAGCTTGCAGTTATAGTTATAATTATCTGCCTCATCGTATTTGGTATTGGTTTGCTGCGTGGTGAACCTTCTTTTGTAATGTTTCTTACTGCATTGTCGCTGGCAGTTGCTGCTTTGCCTGAAGCACTGCCGGCAGTAATTACAATTGCACTTGCACGAGGAGCAAGACGAATGGTAAAGCAAAATGCCTTGATGAGAAAATTACCTGCGGTGGAAACGTTGGGTTCTGTCACTTATATCTGCAGTGATAAAACAGGAACACTTACGCTAAATAATATGACGGTGGAAAAGTTGGAGGCTGCGCCGGAAAAAGAAGATCTGTTAAAGCATGCGATGATCTTAAATAATGAGGTAAAATTTTCTGAAGATGGTTTGCTGGGTGATTCTACAGAAACAGCATTGGTGGATCATGCGTTGGAAAAAGGTTTTTCAAAAGAAGAGTCGGATAAACAATTTCCTTTTGTATTAAAACTTCCTTTTGATTCTGAAAGAATGCGGATGAGTACTTTGCATAAGCACGATGATAAATGGATATTATTTGTGAAAGGCGCCCCGGTAAAAATGTTGGAAGTATTAAGTGGAAAATATAAAGAACAAACCCCTGGATGGCTTGATAAAAATCGGGAATGGGCTGCTGATGGTCTAAGGGTTTTATTTTTTGGATACAAAACATTTGATCATGATCCGGGAGAAATAAAAGCAGATGCAGAAACTGACCTGGATTTTTTGGGTATGACTGCAATGATAGATCCTCCGCGGGAAGAAGTGATCGAAGCTATTAAGCAATGTAAATCTGCAGGCATTAAATCAGTGATGATAACCGGTGACCAGCCACTTACCGCAAAAGCGATCGCAGAACGCTTAGGTATGATCGAAAAAGGACACGAAGGTGTAAAGACAGGAGCTGATCTTGAAAAATTATCACCCGAAGCATTCAGTACGGAAGTAAAAAACACTATTATATATGCACGGGTATCGCCTGAACAAAAATTAAATATTGTAAAAGCATTGCAAAGCAACGGAGAATTTGTAGCCATGACCGGCGATGGTGTGAATGATGCACCATCTTTGAAGCAAGCTGATATCGGTGTGGCAATGGGAATAACAGGTACTGATGTCTCCAAAGAATCAGCAGATATGATCTTACTGGATGATAATTTTGCCACCATTGTAAAAGCAATACGTGAAGGAAGAAGAATTTATGAGAATATCCGGAAGTTTATTTTGTATGTACTATCCTGTAACCTTGGCGAGATCCTAACTATTGTCTTAGCACCGCTCCTTGGTTTAGCAATTCCTTTACTTCCCACCCAGATACTTTGGATCAACCTGGTGACAGATGGCTTGCCCGGTTTGGCACTTGTAGCAGAACCCGCAGAGAAAGATATTATGAAACGTCCACCACGGCCGCCTAAAGAAAATTTATTCGCGGGTGGATTAGTTGCAAGAATAGTACTGACAGGAATTATATTGACTCTTGCTGCTATTTTTGTTCAATGGTGGGCGGCAGGGCAGCTATATGATGTTAGAACTCAGCAAACAATGGTATTCACAACACTTTGTTTTGTGCAATTGGGTAATGCGTTATCTGTTCGCTCAGTCTATAATTCGCTATTTTCTTCAAGGATATTTGCAAACAAAGAATTGTGGGGAGCAATTGTGCTTACAGTCATTCTGCAAATGTTGATCGTGTATGTTCCTTTTTTGCAATCCATTTTTAAAACAACTGCTTTATCATGGAATGCAATGACTGCTATTCTAATTGCTACCGTTGGTTCTGTACTTTGTATTGAATTATTAAAATATCTGAATAAAAAAAAATACTTTAAAAAAATAAAACTGTAGGATATGAATCGGGATTAATAATTCATTTTGTTTACCATGACCACCGATAAATACATTATAACTGAAAAAACAATTAAGGAGCCGCCGGTTTCTTTTAGTAAGAGATTGAAATTTCTTGGGCCTGGTTTTATTTTATCAGCTTCTATAGTTGGTTCAGGCGAATTAATTGCCACGACCATATTGGGTGCAAAGGCAGGATTCATTGCATTCTGGGTGATCATTGTAAGTTGCCTGATAAAAGTAGCCGTACAATTGGAGTTTGGGAAACAGGCAATACTCACCGGCGAAACTGTTATGACCCTGTTTAATAAATTACCGGGCATCCGTTTCGGTAAAGCAGGATGGGCCGTTTGGACAGTAGGTATATTGACTACTCTTAAAATTGTACAGTTGGGCGGAATGATCGGTGGCTCAGCAGTTGTATTAAAAATGTTATTTGACGGGTTGCCATTATATCTATATGTTATTTTACTTGTTATTCTAACAGCTGCAATGATCTATGGCGGTTACTATAAAGCAGTGGAAAAGATATCGCTGGTAATGGTTGTTGCTTTTACGGTTACTACCATCATTGCATTAATTGCACTTCATTATACACCATTCAGCTTTACATGGAAAGATGTTGCCAGCGGGTTACAATTCAGGTTACCTTCTGAATATGTTGCAGTGGCTTTTGGTGCATTCGGAATAACGGGAGTAGCAAGCGATGAGATCATTGCTTATAATTATTGGTGCATTGAAAAAGGATATGCTGCCTATACCGGGCCACGTGATAACAGTGATGAATGGAAAAAGAGAGCCCGGGGATGGATCAAGGTGATGTACCTGGATGCGACCGTAGCAATGATCATTTATACATCAGTGACAGCAGCTTTTTATTTATTGGGTGCTGCGATATTGCACGGCAAGTCCGTTATTCCGCAAGGCAATGGAGTGATCGAAGCAATTTCATTTATTTATACGCAGTCATTGGGGGAAGGGGCCAAACTCATTTATCTTATCGGGGCATTCTTTGTTTTATTCTCCAGTGTATTTGCATCGCTTGCAGCATGGACAAGACTTTTTCCTGATATTTTTGGACAAGTGGGCTGGATAAATTTTACTGATGAAGCGCAAAGAAAAAAAACAGTGAGGTGGCTGGCATGGATCATCCCCAGCTTATGGGCTTTGATGTATTTCTTCATCAACCTTCCTGTATTGATGATCCTCTCCGGGGGAATTGTGGGTTCTGTTATGCTTTTTGTTGTGGTTTTTGCCGCCATACAATTTTATAAAAACCGGGTTCGGTATCTGGCTTCGGGCAGTTTTTATAATGTGGCATTTGTAATGAGTGTGTTGTCTATTATCTGTGTCGGGTTGTACGGATTGATTCAGCTTTTTTCCAGATAGTCTTTCGATAGCTTCAGCTGTCCGTAGAGTTCCAAATTGTTTCTACAAATAAAAAAATACAATAAATGCTGGCCTGAATTCTCGGCCCCGGCCAATCATTACCAATGCCGATCCTTACATCACGCATTTAATGCAATTGGTCAAAAGAGATTTGCCATCTATGGGAGAAAACGGATATTACATTATCATCAAAACACAAAGGAGGGTTTATGAAAATGAATCGCATTGCTATCGGCCTGACAGTAATTAATTTTGTCTTAGTCACCATTCTTTTAGCCCAATTACATCCAGCCCAGGCAAAAGAATACAAGCAGCCAATTAATTCTGTTCTTAAGGGCAGTGCATTAGAAATTTTTGACAGTCTTGGAAAGATCCGTGCCAGCATCTCAGTATTACCTCCGTCAATAGTAGATGGAAAGAAATATCCGCAAACTGTACTTCTTCGATTGATCGATAGTAAAGGCAAGCCAATAGTGAAGCTTAGTGCCGCCGAGGATGGTTCCGGGTTAATGCTTATCGATGAATCCGACGATGGTGTGATCCTCCATGCCCGTGATGCTGAAGGATCAATTAAGTTTACAAGTAAAGGGAAAGAAAAAATTATAAAGCTTTGACTGGTGTTAGCTAAACACATGTTGTGTTTCATTTCTGTTGCTCCCCCAGTTGTCCGTAGTGTTCTCATTTTTCCCAGTAAAAAAAATACAATAAATGCTGGCCTGAGTCACAGACTCAGGCCAATCAAGGTTCTTATTCTTTTTCTTCCTTTGTTATTCTGGTTGTCTCCTTATCCTTATATTTTGTTGTCAATACTTCACAAAGAAGAGAAACATTTGCAACAAATAATAAAACAAAAACAGTATAAGATAACAATAAATAAAACTGAGCAAGGTCACGAGAACGCTTATCCCAAACGAAATCTATATACTTGGAACCGCCGGCCGCCTTAAGTAACGCTGCAGGATCACGGGCAAGATCTGGGTCTTTCTTTATCGTATCCCTGACATCTTTTGTATAATAAACACCTTTTACATAACGAACCGGTTTGCTGTAAGCAATACCCGATGTAGTATCAGCAAACGAATGGGCTGCATCATATTCATTTACCTCAAACGTCAGTTGGAAACGAAATAGCCAGATAAAAA
>JBIOVR010000235.1:0-10761 GCA_044867875.1 Chitinophagaceae bacterium | reverse complement strand
GCATTAAAGAAAGCTGATTTAGCAGGCCAGTTTGCCGAAACAAGAACCGGTGATATTGGTTTAATAGAAAATCTAGGAAAAGTATTGTTTAATGCTGCTATTAACACTAATAATAAACTTCCCCCTGCAACTGCGCCAGCTAATTTCAACCAACGATTTTTTTTGGGCTCTGTTTCTTTTTTTAGGTCCATCAGCATTAATACATACAGGAACAACACCATAATAGCACCGGCATATACTATAATATTTACAATGGCAAGAAACTGCGCATTAAGAAGAAGATAATGACCAGAGATAGCAAAGAATACGATGATCAACCAGATAACACTGTGCATTGGATTTTTACTGGTAATAACCATCAATGCACTGAACAATGCAACTACTGAAAGTATCCAGAATAGTATCGGAGTAACACCCATTTCTTATAAACAGTTATTCTTCAAATCAACAATTGTTAATTAATAACCATTAGTTATTAATTTTTTTTCTTTCGCCCAATGCCTTTGCATACGCTTCAGGATTTTCTTTAGGATGAGGGATCAACAGATCATCTTTTTTATAAATAAAACCCTCCCGTGAATAATTTGCCGGCGCAAAAGTCTGCGACAAATAGATCGCATCTTTGGGACAAGCTTCTTCACACAATCCACAGAAAATACATCGCAGCATATTGATCTCATACTTCGCTGCATATTTTTCTTCACGATATAAATGTTCTTCCGTTGGTAAACGCTCTGCGCCTTCCATTGTGATGGCTTCAGCAGGGCAAGCAACTGCACATAAACCACAAGCTGTGCAACGTTCACGGCCTTCTTCATCACGATTCAAAATATGTAAGCCGCGGAATACGGCGCTAAAACTTCTTTTTTGTTCCGGGTAATTGATCGTTGCCTTCTTTTTAAAAATATGCCGGAAAGTGATCATCATACCCTTCAGAATATTCCACAGGTAAATTCTTTCCAACGCCGTCATGGGTCTCCGATCCACCAATTTTGACCTGTTTGTTAATGCCTGCATATTGTCATTTCAAAAAGTTCGCAAATATATTTTTATGAGCCCAACTATACAATTCTATTTAGCTTTCGTTGCGTCGCACTCTTGTGCAACAACAATCTATTCAGCCTTTTTATTTCACAGCCATCACTTCTGCAACAACAAGATCACAACTGCTGTAATAACCATATTTAAAAGCGATAGAGGTATTAAGCTTTTCCATCCCAAATTCATCAATTGATCATAACGGAATCTTGGGATCGTCCAGCGTATCCACATAAATACAAATACAAAGAATAAAGCCTTCGTCATTAGCACACCAAATCCAATTAACCCAACCCACCAATGATGTCCCCAATTCGCTTCATTCACGAATGGAATATCATAGCCGCCGAAGAATAAAGTTGACATTACAACACCGCTAATAAACATATTGATATATTCAGCAAATAAATAAAATCCGAGCTTCATTGATGAGTATTCCTGGTGATAACCAAAATTCAATTCATTTTCTGCTTCCGGAAGATCAAATGGCGTACGGTTACACTCGGCTAATGCACAAATAAAAAATATAATAAAGCCAAGTGGCTGATACATGATGTTCCAGTTAAACAATCCTTCAGCTTGCTGACTAACGATCACGCTTAATCTTAATGAACCAGTCAGCATCAATAATGCTATCAATGCGAGACCCATCGCCAATTCATAGCTTATCATTTGCGAAGCGCCACGAATAGCAGCGAGTAACGAAAATTTATTGTTAGAGGCCCAACCTCCGATCATGATCCCATACACACCAAGACTTACCACACCAAAAACATAAAGCATTCCAATATTAATATCCGCGATCTGCAGATTTATATCCCTGCCAAATAAATTAATTGACGGCCCCCAAGGAATAACAGCGCTTGTCATCAGCGCAGTTATCATGGCGAGTGCAGGACCTGTTATAAAAAGAAATTTAGAAGAAGCACTCGGAATGATCTCTTCTTTCATGAAAAGTTTTAATCCATCTGCAACAGGTTGTAATAATCCAAATGGTCCCGCCCTGTTTGGACCAAGACGATCCTGGATTACTGCAGCAATTTTTCTTTCAGCCCACGTTGCATACATGGCAATAACAAGTGATATGGTTACCACAGCCAAGATCAAAATTGACTTCTCCAATAAAATTCCCCAATCGATCATTCTTACTTATTAATTAATCATTATTAAATGTCTTGCTTGTCGCAGGCCCTTCTATTTTACTCAGGTCAACACCCGGATCGTTCACACCACTTATATCATGAATATCCATTAACAGGTTGGGCGATTTGCCACCCATTACTTCTGCAATTGTTTCCTTTGGCATTTGCAGACCAGGATATTTTCCTTGTCCGATAACAGAATGCCTGCTCACATTTTTCAATCCTTCGATCTCCCAATCATACTTATGTTTTTTATGAAAGCGACAATCATTGCAGATCCAACCCGGTTTACCATCATAAGTTTCCACCTCACCCCATTGATCTTTTCTTGCTGTAACTCTTAATACATCATCACCGCGAAGCCACAATGTTACTTTACCACAACACTTATCACAATTGCGATGAGCATCCATTGGTTTAGTAAACCATACACGATTCTTAAATCTGAATGTCCTGTCGGTTAATGCACCTACCGGGCATACATCGATCATGTTTCCAGAAAAATCATTGTCGATCGCTTTTGATATATACGTTGAAATTTCAGAATGATCACCACGATCCAGAACACCATGCACACGATGATCAGTCAATTGATCGGCAACATACGTACAGCGATAACAAAGAATACATCTTGTCATATGTAATTGTATATATGGCCCGATATCTTCTTTGTCAAAAGTTCTTCTTTTAAATTCATACCTCGTTCCTTCTTTGCCATGTTCATAAGAAAGATCTTGCAGATCACACTCACCGGCCTGGTCGCATATCGGGCAATCAAGTGGATGGTTGATCAATAAAAATTCAACAACTCCATTTCTTGCATCAAGAACCTTTTCACTTGTTATACTTTTTACAACCATTCCATCCATTACGTTGGTACGACAACTTGCCACCAGCTTTGGCATTGGCCTCGGATCAGCTGCGGAACCAGCGGCAACTTCAACTAAACAGGTACGACATTTACCACCACTGCCCTTCAAATGTGTATAATAACACATAGCAGGTGGAGTTACATCACCACCAATTTTCCGTGCAGCCTGCAGTACAGTTGTACCCGGATCCACATCAATGGTGATGTTATCGATAGTTACTTTAAATAATTTTTTTTCTTCAGCCATAATTTATGCTACAGTTTCTAACGGTTTCGCATAATTAGCCAAACCATAATTTTTTCTCAAGCATTCTTCAGGGTTCAATACATGCCATTCAAATTCATCTCTGAAATGACGAATAGCTGCTGCGACTGGCCATGCGGCTGCATCACCTAATGGACAAATTGTATTCCCTTCTATCTTTCTTTGTATATCCCATAACAGATCAATATCACTCATCTTTCCTTTGCCATTGTCAATGTTCAATAAGATCTTTTCCATCCAACCTGTTCCTTCACGGCATGGAGAACATTGACCACAGCTTTCATGACGATAAAATCTTGCCAATGTATAAGTATGTTTTACCACGCACTGATCTTCATCCATCACTATAAAACCACCGCTACCCATCATTGAACCTGTAGGAAAACCGCCATCAGCCAAACTTTCATAGGTCATCATTCTCTTTTCACCTTTGGCAGTTTTCAATAATAAGTTAGCTGGTAGGATCGGAACTGATGATCCACCCGGAATACAAGCTTTTAATCTTTTATTATTTGCAATACCACCACAATACTCATCACTATAAATAAATTCTTCAACCGAAATATTCATTTCAAGTTCATACACGCCTGGCTTATTAATATTACCGCAGGCAGAGATGAGTTTAGTTCCTGTTGATTTGCCAATACCGATCTTCGAATATTCATCTCCGCCATCATTTACGATCGGAACAACTGCAGCGATCGTTTCTACATTATTAACAACGGTCGGGCAATCCCACAATCCTTTAACAGCAGGAAAAGGAGGTTTAATCCTTGGATTCCCTCTCTTACCTTCGAGTGATTCAAGCAAAGCTGTTTCCTCTCCACAGATATAAGCACCGGCGCCACGTTGCACATAGATCTCACAATCAAAGCCGCTGCCTAAAATATTTTTACCAAGAAATCCATTATTCTTTGCTTCACTAATTGCTTGTTCAAGTATATCAACTATCCAGGCAAATTCACCACGTATATAGATATATGAACGATTTGATCCAATTGCATAAGATGAAGTAATAATTCCTTCAATTAATAAATGAGGAATGAACTCCATTAAATAACGATCCTTAAAAGTTCCCGGCTCCGATTCGTCAGCATTTACAACAAGATAACGTGGCACTCCAGCAGGTTTTGCAAGAAAACCCCATTTCATTCCTGTAGGAAAACCAGCACCTCCGCGACCACGCAAACCACTTTTCTTTACTTCATCGGTTACATGGTCTGGAGTCATTGTCTTCAATGCTTTCTCTACACTGCGATAACCACCCTCACGACGATACACATCATAGAGCCTGATGTTCTCAACATTAATTTTATCTAATAAAAGTTTTCTTCCCATTTTACTTGCGAGGCGAAGGCGAAGCCGAAGCAAACCCCTCAAAATTTATTTTTAATCAACTTAGTTTTGCGCTTTGTCTTGCTATCAATTGCCAACCTATCTTTGTCTTTATCCAAAACTGCATTACATGCAATATTAATTTAAACGCTGTTCCATTTACAGAGCCTTCAGCATTTGTATTCGTTTTCACTGTAGCATATTTCTTACTTATTGTAACAATTGCCGAACTATTATTTTCAATCTTATTGTAAGTCAGTTTACCACTTGCAAAATCATTCAGTATATCGGCCTTGGTTTGTATCCATCCATTTGAATGACCAAAGCTGAGATCTTTATGCAAAACTGACTTCAAAACAGTTTCATCTTTTTGTAAAAGAGCTTTATCTAATTGCTGCATCGCATTTTTTAAATCAATGCTATCGATCTGAGCAAAAGAACTATTGAATAAAAAAAGAACAAGAGATACAAACAAGAGCTTCTTCATTCTTAATTATTAATTGACGAACTCTTTCTGCATTCTTCAATGATCGCATCCACTTTTTCTTTTGTCAAATGCTCCCGGTAATTTTTTCCCAATTGCATCATTGGCGCATACCCGCAAGCACCGAGACATTCAACTGTTTTCAAAGTAAACATTCCATCCGTAGTTGTTTCACCCGGTTTTATTCCCAGCTTTTCAAAAATGTACTTTATGATATTATCGCTTCCATTCAGCATACAGGGACCGGTTTGACAAACTTCAAACAGGTATCTGCCAACAGGTTTTAAATTGTACATGCTGTAAAAAGTAGCCACCTCATATACTTCGATCGGCTGAAGATTTAAAACAGAAGCTACGTAATCCATTGTTTCAGCACTTAACCAACCACCAAACTCTTCCTGTGCTAAATGCAATACAGGTATCAAGGCACTTTTTTGCTTGCCTTCAGGATAACGCTGGATGATCTGTTCTACTTCTTTAATTTTTTCTTCCGAGAATTTCATCAATTTTAGATTTTAGATCTCAGATTTTAGATTGACATTGCAAAATCCACAATCGTCAATCCGAAATCTACAATTGTCAGGCGTCTAATTCTCCTGCTATCAAATTCAAACTGCTCAATGTTATAATTGCGTCACTCATCATGCTTCCTTTTGTCATTTCTTCATAAGCCTGGTAATAAATAAAACATGGACGACGGAAATGCAAACGATATGGCGTACGTCCGCCATCGCTTATTAAATAATAACCCACTTCACCGTTGGCGCCTTCCACACAATTATATACTTCACCGGCAGGAATATCTATTTCACCCATGATGATCTTAAAATGCCAGATAAGTGCTTCCATCTTTGTGTACACATCTTCTTTCTCCGGCAAATAATACTCCGGAACATCTGCATGAAAAACTTCTGCATCAGCTCCTTTGAATTCTTTTACTTTTCTATATGCCTGCTCAATTATGCTTAATGACTCCCACATTTCTTCATTACGCACCTGCCAACGATCAAAATTATCGCCGGTAGTTCCTACCGGAACATTAAATTGAAAATCTTCATAGCTTGAATAAGGCGTATGCACCCTTACATCATAATCAACTCCGGCTGCACGAAGATTAGGACCGGTAAAACTATAATTTAATGCTCTCTCTGCACTGATAGGACCAGTACCTTGCGTACGTTCCATAAAGATCCTGTTCCGTTCAAACAACTTGATGAACTCTTTCAACACAGCAGGGTATTCAGCCAGAAACTTATCCAATTTTTGAAAAGCGATATCATTAAAATTTCTTTCAAAGCCACCAATACGTCCAATATTCGTAGTCAATCGTGAACCGCAGATCTCTTCGTATACCTCATAGATGAGTTCACGGTATTGCATCACATAAAGAAATCCTGTGTATGCACCAGTATCAACACCAACAATAGAATTACAGATAAGATGATCTGAAATTCTTGCCAGCTCCATAATAATCACACGGAGATAATCAACCCGCTTCGGAATTTTTATACCCAATAATTTTTCGCAGGTAATATGCCAACCCATATTATTGATCGGCGAAGAGCAATAATTCAAGCGATCTGTTAATGGAGTAATTTGATAAAGTGGCCTGCGTTCAGCCAGCTTCTCAAATGCACGATGAATATATCCGACAGTTTGTTCTGCCGAAACAATCTTTTCGCCATCCAGCTCCAATATATTTTGAAACACACCATGCGTTGCAGGATGTGTAGGCCCCAGATTAATTGTGGTTGTAGTTTTTTCTATCGAGCCTTCAGGTAATCTTATATGTTCGTGTTCTGTCATCAATTCAATTTTCAAATTTCACTTATCCTCTTCCAAACATCTCATCATCCTTATCGATCCTTGTCTGATCTTCCAATGGAAATTCTTTTCGCATCGGGAAATAATCCATTTCATCAACATTCAATATTCGCTTTAAGTTTGGATGGCCAACGAAATTCACCCCAAAAAAATCATAGGTTTCTCTTTCCATCCAGTTAGCCCCGGAAAATAATCCCGTTGCCGTGTATACATCTGGCGTATTAATGTCACTAAAAACTTTAAAACGAATGCGGACATTATCAACCAGGTTATGCAAATGATAAACAACTGCAAGTTCTCTTCCTTTATTATCCGGATAATGTACAGCCTGCAGATCGGTAAGAAAACGAAATTTCAATTCGTCATCATCAAATAAAAAATTAAGCACCTTCAGGTTCAATTCCTTTGGTGCTTCAAATGTTAACATGCCGTAAGGTTCAGAAAAAGCAGAAATCTGTTCTCCGAATTTTTCAACCAATCTTTGTTTTATTCGTTCGTTCGTCAAGTCCATTGATTTTAGATTTTGGACTGCGGATTTCGGATTTAAAATCTGAAATCGTAAATCTTAAATCATAAATTTTTATTGAATGCCATAACTTTCTAAAAGTGCTTGATACCTATCTCCATTTCTTCTTCTCAAACTTTCTTTACCGATCAGATCCTGTATTCTCATTACTCCGTCTATTATTGCTTCTGGTCTTGGCGGACAGCCCGGCACATATACATCAACCGGTACTACCTGGTCGATACCCTGCAATACGGAATAAGTATCAAAGATGCCACCTGAACAAGCACATGCACCAACAGCTATTACCCATCTTGGTTCTGCCATTTGCAAATAAACCTGCTTAACAACCGGTCCCATTTTTTTTGCAATGGTTCCCATCACCATTAAAAGATCGCATTGTCTTGGCGAGAAACCTACTCGTTCACTACCGAATCTAGCTAAGTCATAATGTGATCCCATTGTTGCCATAAATTCAATTCCACAACATGATGTGGCAAATGGTAATGGCCATATGGAATTTTTTCTTGCAAGCCCCACTACATCACTCAGCTTCGTGGCAAAGAATCCCTCGCCCTGGTGCCCATCAGGCATACCGGCAATGGAAATATCTTTTTCCAGCGGTTTTACATTTACATTATATGCTACAGGACGTCCCATTCTTAAATTTTAGATTTAAAATTTGAAATTCTAAATTCATTTAATCCTCCCACTTCAACGCACCTTTTTTAATGATGTAGATAAAACCGCAAAGAAAAAATGCAACAAACATCATGACGGCCCAAAATCCTGGCCATCCTAAAAATTTAAAATTCACGGCATAAGGGTAAAAAAATATTACCTCCACATCAAACAATACAAACAAAATTGCTACCAGAAAATACTTAATAGCCATTGGATGTCTAGCCTCACCATGTGATTCGATACCGCTGGCAAAATTTTCGAGTTTATCGGCTGTTTTCCTTTTAGGGCCCAGCCAATGTGTCACTCCTAATAACAGGGTTATAAGTCCAACCACCAAAAATATCTGTATAGCAACCGGGATATAACTGCCTGAACTATTCACATCGTTCACTACATGATTTAGATCGGTTTGAAGGAGTTGGAACATAGGTGTCTGTCTGGGCGGCAAAAATAAGTCAGCGAAGTCAATTTACAAGCTAAGAGTTTAAAAGAGAGATTAGAAAAGAGAATACAAACATTTGCATTGAAACATCATTATTATCGTTGATTCTTCATCCTTATCTTCTTTTCTCCTTTATTTTCTTAGCTCAAAAAAAAATCCCCCCCAAACGGGAAGGACTTTCGCTATAAATAAAGAAAACCTAAACTCTTAATTTAATTAGCTTTTATTACTCGGCTTTCTCAATGCTGTGGAAGGTTTACCAGTTGTTTTTCCTGCTGGCTTTTGAGTTCCTTTTGCAGGCTGCTTATCAAAAATTTCTTTAATGCTTTTTAATTGAGCATTTGTACTATCAATGTCTAATCCTTTTAATAAATACGCATAGGCTGAATCTCTACTGCTCCTGATATTGTTATAATATCCAGTCAACACTAATGCAGCATTTGTGCCCATTGATTTATATCGAGGCTTATCGGTAGCCGCAATTGCTAATGTCTTTTCATTGCTTTGTAAAAGTGTTGAAATGTATGGTTCGACAGTCATGGTAGTATCAAGAGAATAATTTACCCGACCTCTCCAATAATAGCCATAAATACTGTCGGGAAAAGCTGCGTTATAAATTGCAAACAGGCTATCAGCTTTTTTCAAATCTCCTCCCTGAGAAAAAAGAATTCCAATATTCACAAGTCCAGCAGGATTAGGACTTTTTCTTGTGTTATAAATAGCCCAACGCATATCCGCTTCCTGCTTTGTACATTTTTTTGTTTTAAAATAATCAGCGGCCTTTGTCATAAAGTCAACCTTTGATTGAACAACGGTATCCGCAGCTGCTCCTTGCATATATAATGCATATACTTCTTCGCAAGATGCACCACCACCTGTTAAAATATCAGCTTTTAACTGGTAATCTGTCGGCACGAAGCCTTCTTTTTCCCTTGCAAAAAATTCATCGACATTGCTTTTAGCATTCGCAAAATCACCTTTTCCAAGATAAGAATATGCTAATTGTTTGTATACTCTTGGTTTTACCTTTGCACCCATTGCAGTCTTTACACTCTCTGCTTTTGTAATAGCACAGGTCCAGTCTTTTTTAGCCCAGCATAATTGAGAATACATATAATCATCTTCAGTCTTGTCTTCATTTGCTCTTGTGCCTATGTATTTATTTAAAGTAGCTTCTGCCTGCGCATAATCTTGTTTTGCAAAGAAGTAATAATAGAACAATTCATAATATGCAAGACTGAAGCTTGGATCAACCTGTATCGCCTTGTTCAAATTTTCCAACACAAGGTCCCACTGCTTTTGCGTCTCAAATAATGCAGCAATACGTACATAAGGATATGCAAAGTTGGGATTGATCTGCGCAGCCAATTTGTAGTTTTCAAATGCCTTGCCACCGCCCTGGCCCGGATCTTTTTTACGATATGCGTTTCCAAGATTAAGAGCTATGTCTGCATTTTTTGGATCTCTTTGCAATGCCATTTCCAGCTTTTCTACGGCATAAGTAAGATTACCCGTTTTAGCATCTACGTTGGCGGCACCAATTGCATTCAACACCACAGGGTCATCTCCCTTTTTTGTACGGCTGGTTGTTAACGCTGTTTCAAATAGCTGGCGTGCTTCATCAATTTTTTTGTCAAGCAATAATACATGGCCTTTACCAACCATTAGCAAGGGATTATTGCCATTTGCAGCAAGTGCTTTATCATAAAGCTGGCGTGCTGCATCATTATCATCTTTATCAAGATAAGTTTGACCGAGCCAGTATGTAGCCTCGGCATTATTAGGGTTTGCCGCCAATAATTTCTGAAATGTTTGCTCGGCATTTTTAAAGCGATTTGCATACAGATGGTTAATACCCTCCTGCAGGCTTTGCGCCCCTAAATTTGAAAGCACAAAAACAGTGCATAATGTAAAAAAGGTCTTCTTCATTTCTTTCACTTTATATGTTATTAAATATAGCCGTTATTCATCCCGGAGTCTGGTTGGTCGTACAATAAACGGTAGATATCCGGGTACTAAGTAAGCCCTGCGGAAGATCAATTGTCCTCTCTCACTTGTCATAAAATTTGAAAATCCATGTCCAAGGCCCTTATAGTTCTCTTTCAAAACAAATACCAAACCTCGTTTCAAAGGATATAAGCCATTATAAATATTTACCTGTATGGGTTGAA
>JBIOVR010000234.1:0-3499 GCA_044867875.1 Chitinophagaceae bacterium | reverse complement strand
GTGACAGTGGTGCCAGATAGCAAATGGAGGAATGTTGCTACCGGGTTGGATTCGATTGCTGGAAAAAAATTTACTTACTCCGCTCCTGATTTTGATATTTTATATGATAGCCCGATCCTTGTTGGCGATCTTGAGGAATTAACTCCATTCAAAATACAAGGAATAACTCATCGGTTTATTGGTTTTAAGCTCGGTGATTTTGACAAGCAACAATTCGTACTTGATCTCAAAAAAGTTGTTGAAGCCGCTGTAAACATTATCGGTCATATTCCTTACAAAAATTATACGTTTATTGCAATGGGCCCCGGGCAGGGAGGTATCGAACATTTGAACAACACAACTTTTGGTTTTAATGGAACTAATCTCAATAAAAGAGAAAATTATATTCGTACACTTCATTTTTTAGCTCATGAATATTTTCATCATTATAACGTAAAACGAATACGGCCAATTGAACTTGGACCTTTTGATTATGATAAAGGCAGCAGAACAAAAATGCTTTGGGTATCAGAAGGCCTTTCTGTATACTATGAATATATGGTTGTTAAAAGAGCTGGTATTTCTACCGATGAAGAATTATTCAATGCCTTTCAGGGAAATATGATCGCTTTTGAAAATAAACCCGGCAGACTTTACCAAACATTGGAACAGGCAAGCTATGAAACATGGAGTGATGGTCCTTTTGGAAGAACAGGCGATGAAGTAAATAAAACGATCTCTTATTATGATAAAGGTCCTGTGGTCGGTTTGCTTTTTGATTTTAAAATACGTCAGCTCACCAAAAATAAAAAGTCGCTGGACGATGTCATGCGTTTTCTGTACAAAGAATATTACCAGGAAAAGAAAAGAGGATTTACTGAAGAAGAATTAAGAAATGCTTTTGAAACTGTTGCAGGAAGTTCTCTTGCCCGGGAGTTTGAATACGTTACAACAACAAAAGAACTTGACTATCCAATGTATTTTAATTACGCAGGTTTAAATATTGATACCACCACGCAGGTTTTACCCGGGGCCTTTGCAGGTTTTACTTTGAGAGAAAGAGAAGACAGTGTGTTTATTGCAAATGTAGATTATGAATCACCCGGATGGAATGCCGGTATAAGAAGAGGACAACAGCTAATAAAGATCAATGGTGAAAGATCAACTGTCAATCTTTTTAATAAAATAATTAATTCGGCAAAACCCGGCGACAAAATCAGTTTGACATTATTTATTAATAATGAAACAAAAAAAGTGGAAATTGTTTTGGGCAAAAAGTCGGAGAAGGGTTTTAAAATAACTCCCGCCGGAGATCCGGATCCTTTACAAAAACAAATTCTCGAAGATTGGTTAAAAGGATAAGACCCTTATCTTTAAAGAATAAACCAACCCCCCATGTGGATCTTCCAGATCGCAAGATTTTTTAGAAATGTTTTCAGGCTGATAGCTATTTTTTTCATAATCCTGAAACATATAGTTAAAAACTGGATGTACAATACATGGATGCGCCGCATCTTCGATCCAAAAGGAAAAAGATTAACCACCAGGGCTGAACAACTTCGCCAAACGATCGAAGAGCTAGGTCCCACATTTGTAAAATTTGGACAGATCGTTGCAGATAGGCCCGACCTCGCCTCAGATCATTTGCGTGAAGAGTTAAAAAAATTACAATCAAATGCAAGACCGATGGATGATGGTGAAGCCATCAGTCTTGTTGAAATGGAATTAGGCCATCCTATCGAAGAAGTTTTTCTCAGTTTTGAAAAAAAACATATTGCTTCTGCCTCGATCGCACAAGTTTATTCAGCGGTTTTAAGAACGGGTGAACGAGTGGCTATAAAGATCCAACGTCCCAATATCAAGCATAAGATCGAGATCGATCTTATTTTAATGAAAGTATTGGCAAGACAAGTTGTAAAAACTTATCCCGGCCTTACAAGTTTTAATGTAATTGGTTTTGTTGAAGACTTTGGCGAGAACCTGATGAAGGAACTTGACTTCAATAATGAAGCATCAAACATGCTCCGGTTCACAGATATGTTCAAAGAAGATCCCACCTGCTATATTCCAAAAGTTTTTATACAACATTCTCGACAGCGGTTGTTGGTAATGGAATATATTGAAGGTCTTCGTCCGGATGATATTGATGGATTAAGAGCAGCTGGCTTCGATCCACAGGTAATTGCCGTGAATGGCACCCATATAATATTAAAGATGATTCTTCGTCATGGATTTTTCCATGCCGATCCGCATCCGGGAAATCTTTTTATCCGTGGCGATAACCAGATCGTTTTATTAGATCATGGTATGGCGGCAAGTTTAAAGCCAAGGCAAATACAGGCATTAATAAATTTCATGCTTGGCTTTTCTAAAAATGATCCTCATAGAATTGCTAAATCATTATTGAGCTTGTCGGAAATAACTTATTTCAAAGAAATGGAAGATCTCGAATTCCGTCTTGGAGAAATAATTAAGAAATACAGTTACATGAGTTATGAGCAGGTGGATATTTCTGCTATCATGTCGGAAGCTTTCAAGGTTATTGGGCGGTATGGATTAGCCGTTCCTTCCAATCTTTTTACATTAATAAAATCGCTGGCCACTATTCAAAAATTTGCCGAGCACTTGGAGGCAAATGTTTCTATTGCGGGGATGATCCGTCCTTATGCTACTGAAAAAATAAAAGAGCAATTCAGTTGGGATGCTGTGGTGAAAGTAGTGACAGATTCGGCAGAGGACTATTTATACCTCATAAGTAAATTACCTAAAGATATCAGGGAAGTTGTTGGCAAGCTGAAAGACGGTGTAATGCGCCATGAAATTAATTTCAGCGAAGACAGTTTTACTAACAAAGCATTCCGGATGAACATCAATCGGCTTGCTTTTGTTTTTATAGTCGGATTGATGATGATATGTTCTACATTACTTATGATCTATATGCATGACAGGCAAATAATCCGGGTATTCTTTTATACAACGCTTACGATCACAACTTTTACTGCATTACGTTTACTTGCAAGAACAAGATAGTTAAGAACTTATTTTACAATACCGTTTGCCCGGAAAATAAGCATCAATGTGCCTGCATATTTTTCTTTATAAAATTTCTTTTTCACAATACCATTAAAAACAGAAGTTGCTATCCAAACATTATCAGAAGTGCGGTTATCAGTTAATTTCATGGCAAGCGGAACCAGGTAATCATATCCATCCAGTTTTTGCAACGTTTTGTCCTGTTCATATATCCAAAGTGTATAAGCATAATTCATTGTATTGAATTCTGATTCGTTGATTTTTTTATCAGTATAAGAAACAAAAACAGCCGTCGTATTAACACCTCTTTTTTTCAGATCGTCTGTAAATATGGGCATCACATCATCCATAATTCTTTTCGTGGCCGAATTTCCATTTGCAACAATTAAAATCGAATCAACCTGTGGATAATCTTTATTTACTGAAGTGCGTTGCTGAATATAAATACCATCGTTTAATTTCTTCATCGTATGGCAACTGGAAAGCA
>JBIOVR010000233.1:0-3712 GCA_044867875.1 Chitinophagaceae bacterium | reverse complement strand
TTTTTATTATAAAAGACTGAATAAAGATTTGGGACTGGTAACGGGAACTCCTGTTGCAATACCTGCGGATGCATATATATTCCCTATTCCTGACAAAGAAAAAGAATACAATCACTAATAAACTCAGTTTAAAATTATAAAATGAAAAAGATAATTTTTTATATAGTCTTATTCGCTGCCATACTGCCGGGATGTAAGGAAGATGTACCAACACTTTTTGCTGAGCCTGATGGTATCTATTTCAGTGCCGCTGCCGATAGCATTACGTATACATTTGCAAAATATCCACATCGTGTTACAGATACGCTGAAGATCCCGGTAACTGTATTGGGTAATCCGTCAAGCACAGACAGAGCAATAAGCATTGAAAAAATTTCAGGCACCGATTTGAATGGCACCGAAGGTGTTCATTACAAATTATTATTGCCCTACACAATTCCTGCAGGTAAAGTAACTACTATGTTACCTGTTGTGATCTACAAAACCGGCGATATGGATAGCCTTTCGATCAATTTCAAATTTCAATTGAAGGCGAATGAAAATTTTATCTCAGGTATTTCTGCAAAGACTTCATTAAAAATAAAAGTGGGTTTCCTGCAAAAGCCGGCTACATGGGGAGAATATACTGGTTCCCAGTGGGCAGGTAATTCGGCAGAGTTCGGAACATGGACAAAAACAAAATATAAAGTAATACTGGATGCCTTGTACGACCCGGTTAGTGATACCACAGTGTCTGAGTTTCCTTACCTTAAGGTAGCCGCCCCTGCAATTTATATCCAGTATTTGCAACTGGTAAGAAATTATATACGGACAAATTACCCCGGAAATTACTCAGAACCACGTGGTATTGGAGCAACATTAAGAGATCCTGATAACAGGGATAGTGTGATCCGGGTTGGACCTGCTAATTATTGATTAAACTAAAAAAGTTTTAATAAACATACAATGAAAAAAGTTTTTAGATATATAATGGTGCCGGCACTGATCGTTTTGACGTTTTACTCCTGCTCAAAGGACCTGGGTAATTACGATTATAACGATGCCAACGTTATTACCATTACTACTGATATGGCGAATGTGGATCCGGCGGTGGTTATTAATAATGATTCTATTGTAGTAAAACAGAATGATAGTTTGAAAATAAATATTCTTATTTCTCAAACAAAGCCTTCAAATGATTTGGAATACGAATGGATGATCATTCAGAGTTCCGGTCAAATTGGAAATCCTCCTCAATATGTTGTTGGAAATTCAATACAGTTGAGAACAAAGATCATTCTTTCGCCAAATCTTTATAAGCTGGTAGTGAAAGTAACTGATAAAACAACTGGTGTTTCATTTACTAAATTTTATTCATTGAATGTTGATACATCACCATGGGGTGGCGAAGGATGGGTAATATTACAGGACCAACCAGCGGATGGCGGTTGCGATATTTCTGTTATTACAACACGTGACGGTGTTGTAAGGGGAAATATTTATTCCAATGTTTATTCCATTGCTAATAATGGCAATAAACTTCCCACCGGTACTTATAAAGTGAATGTAATAAACTACGCCACTACATTGCGCATTCAAAAAGTTTCATTCTTTTATCCCAATGGTGGATTGCAGGTGAAATCAACAGACTTTGCTGATTCCAGCACACATGATAGCTGGTTTTTGGTTTCGCCATCAACATTCAATTTTCAGGTAAACAGCCAGGTTAACGGGGGAAACTATGAATACCTGATCAACAATAACCAACTATATTATCGCAGGGTAAATGCATTGACTCTGCCAACAGCGCCGATCAGGTTTGGTGCTCCAGTGCAGGGTACCTGGACATTGAGCCCCTTTGTGATAAACAATGTTGGCAGCGAAAGCTACTTTACTCTTTACGACCAGGCCAATAAATGCTTTTTGGTTTTTAACACTGAAACGAATTTGTTGAACCCGAGTACTCTTCCGGATGTTCCCAACAAACATATCGCTACTTATGCAGGCGGCGCAGCTGCATTAAATCCTACAACAGGTTCTGGATTTGACATGAATAATATCGGTCGTAACCTGGTTTATACTGAAAACAGCCAGCCGCTTGCAGCCGGAAGCCCTATGTACAATTGTATTTTCAGGAATAATGGAGGGGATTCAACATTTCTTTACCAGGTTCCCTGGGCGATTAGTTATGCCAACAACTTTACAACAGGCCGCTTTTATCTTTCCAATACAAATTTGCCAGGTATAAATTCAGCGAGCATGTTTGCTTGCCCTACATTTTTAACAATGCCTGGAAAGTTTTACTATGTGAATGGTAACATCATCCGTACATGTTCAGTGGCAAATCTTGCTGCTTCAACATCTGTAGTTGGTTATACTTTTCCAGCCGGAACTATTGTTAAGACCATGAAAGTTTTCAAATCTGGATATACAGCAGTTCCTTCTACTGAAAGCAAAGTGCTGGTAGTAGCTACTGATGAAACAGCAAGCGGTGGTGGACATAAAGTTTATTTCTTTAATCTTACTGCAACAGGTGATATAAATCCTACACCTGCGAATGTGTACAGCGGTTTTGATAAAATAATTGATATCGCATTTAAAAAAGGGTTAGGGTTCTGATAAAAATTTGAAAGTCCGTTCTCAATTACTAACCTGTTGGTATTAAACCGGCAGGTTTTTTTTGTGCCCCCGCCTGCGCTCCACTTTGGCCAGCTCCAAAATGGTCATTTCCACAGAGAATTTCGTCAAATGCTTTTACCCGTTGGTACCATAAACTGAAAATCCGGGCTATAGCATAGTAGTTTTAATCCGTAAACTTAAAAAAGACCGCTAAAAAATCAGATTTATGAAGTTGTACAATGTTTTGATCGTCCTTTTAATGACTGTGATAACCAACGCCTCTTTCGGCCAGGATACCACAGCAAGTAAGTCATCTGCTCCAGTAAAAATGAAAGCATACAGTGATGTGATCACTGCAAAGGCTGTTACAAAGCCCGGCTTGTTTTTGGTTCATAAAGTAGATGATAAATATTATTTCGAGATACCCGACTCATTGCTAAAAAGAGAATTTCTTTTTACAACCCGCCTCGTTAAAGTACCAACAGGTAGTCCTATGTTTGGAGGTGAGTTGGTGAACAGCATAATCGTTGCTTTCGAAAAAGCAACAGAAGACAAATTATACCTGCGTGTTATAACCAATGTAGCGGTATCTAATCCATCTGATGCTATTGCCAAAGCTGTTCGCAACTCTACCATCGACCCTATCGTGATGGTAATGGATGTAAGAGCTAAAGGCAAAAATGATAACAGCTCGGTGATCGACGTAACTGATTTTGTTTTAAAAGACAATAATATTACCGGGTTTGATCCTGCGGCAAAAAAAGCTATGTTCATTGGTGGTTCCGCAGCCGACAGGTCTTTTATTCTTTCTGCGAATTCATTTGCTCAAAATATAGAGATCAAAACTGTAAAGACATTTAGCCTGGGTGCTGCTCCTAAGCCTGCTGAAGCTGGTGGTGACGCAGCGGCGGCCGCTCCTGCTGTGCTTTCTACAAACGTAACAATGGAATTAAGCAATTCTATCATGTTATTGCCCAAACAGCAAATGCAGGCTCGTTATTCCGACCCACGTGTAGGATTCTTTTCCGAGAATTATAAAGTATTTTCTGATGCTCAGCAAAAAGTAGAAGAGAGAAATTATATTGTACGCCAACGCCTCGAACCAAGACCTGAA
>JBIOVR010000232.1:0-14361 GCA_044867875.1 Chitinophagaceae bacterium | reverse complement strand
CCGATGTGTATACATTTACACCAACAGCAGGTCAATGTGCACTTCCTGCAACATTCACTGTTACTGTAGATCCAAACCTTACACCAACATTTAGTTTTGGTACATCAATAAATCTTTGTGCAGGTGGAGCAGTTCCAACTTTACCAACAACATCAACAAATGGAATTACTGGTACCTGGAATCCTGCTGTAGTTAGCAGTACAACTCCCGGCACATATACATTTACACCAACAGCGGGTCAGTGTGCTGTTCCTGCAACATTAACTGTAACAATAACACCAAACATAACACCAACATTTACTTTTGGAACATCGCTTACAATTTGTGCAGGTGGAACAGTTCCGACTTTACCAACAATATCAAACAACGGAATTACTGGTGTATGGAGTCCGTCAACAGTTAGTAATACAACTTCAGGCAGTTATACATTTACACCTGGTGCAGGTCAGTGTGCAATACCTGCAACATTTACAGTAACAGTAAATCCTAATATTACTCCTTCATTCGATATCAATACTTATTCAATTTGTGCGGGAAGTACGCCGCCTGTTTTACTTACAACATCGCTTGAAGGAATTGTCGGTACCTGGAATCCTGCTGTAGTTAATAATCAGAATGACGGCGTTTATACATTCACACCAAATCCTGGTCAATGCGCTGTTACAACGACTGCTGATGTATTTGTAATACCAAACATAACACCATCGTTCAACTTTGGTACTTCACTTACTATTTGTGCAGGTGGCACAGTGCCTGTATTACCGGGTTATTCAAACGAAGGACTTACCGGTACATGGAGTCCGGCGGAAGTTAGTACAACAACTTCCGGGGTATATACATTTACTGCAGATGCAGGTCAGTGTGCAGTGCCTGCAACATTTACAGTAACAGTAAATCCAATTATAACACCAGCATTCACTTTCGGTACGTCGCTTACAATTTGTAATGGCGGTGTAGTACCAACTTTACCAACCACATCTACAAATGGAATTGCCGGTACATGGAGTCCAGCTGTAGTTAGTGCAACAACTTCCGGTGTGTATACTTTTACACCGAGTTCGGGACAGTGTATAGCGACAACAACATTTACAGTAACTGTAAACCCGATCCTGACACCAACATTTAGTTTCGGAACATCTCTTACAATTTGTGCAGGCAATGCCATACCAACTTTATCAACTACATCTACAAACGGTGTTGCTGGTACATGGAGTCCGTCTGTAGTCGATAACCAAAATTCAGGCACATATACTTTTACACCTAATGCAGGTCAGTGTGCTATACCTGCAACATTTACTGTAACAGTAAATCCGAATATTACGCCAACATTTAGTATTGGTAGTACCCTTTCAATTTGTGCGGGCGGAACTGTTCCATCGTTACCAACTGTTTCAGATAATGGTATTAATGGCACATGGAGTCCTGCGATTGTTAGTGACCAGGCATCAGGTACCTATACATTTACTCCTGCTGCAGGGCAAGCTCCTTGTATTGCAACGGTAGTATTTACAGTAACAGTTAACCCTATCGTCACACCAACATTTACTTTTGGAAATTTATCTATATGCATTGGTGCGTCAGTACCAGCTTTACCTGCCACTTCTCAAAATGGTATAAGAGGAACATGGAGCCCTGCTGCAATTGATAATCAGAATTCCGGTTCATACATATTTACACCTGATCCAGGTCAGTGTGCAAATCCATTGACAATAACAGTAACTGTTAATACAATTCCAACTGTTGTTGTAAGAGCGGATACTACGGTGAATGATGGCGACTTTATGCCAACGACTTTCTTTAGTGGTACACCTTCAGGGATAACTTTTAAATGGACAAATTCAAATCCCAACATTGGATTGTCAGAATTTGGCGTCAATAATGTTCCATCTTTCACGGCGATTAACAAAGGAAATGATCCGATCATTGCGAATATTTCAGTCACACCTCTTAATGGTGGTTGTGAAGGCACGGCCCGCAATTATAAAATAACAGTGAAGCCTCTTGATAAAGATGTATTTGTTCCGAATGTGTTCTCACCGAATGGTGATGGCAAGAATGATAAGCTATTTGCTTATGGCAACTATGTTGACAAATTGGAGATGCGAATATTCAATCAGTGGGGTGAGCAGATAATAATAATCAATAGCCTCAACCAGGGTTGGGATGGTACACATCGTGGCAAGCCGCAACCAGTTGGTGTATATGTGTACGTATTAAAAGCGATAATGACTGATGGAAGAACAATTAATAAGAAAGGATCAATAACCCTCTTGCGTTAATGAATAAAACCGAAAAAATAAAGCGATGAAACTTTTAAAATGTCTTGCTTTCTGTTTTACGATAATAGCCGCTAACCAGGCGACGGCTCAAACAGATCCGCATTTTACGCAGAATTACACTTACCCAATGTATATAAATCCTGCTATGACGGGTAGTAGCGATGGTGACTACAGAGCTTCTGCGATCTACCGGGGACAATGGGGAAGTATTACTAACCCGTATCGTACGGCCGGGTTTTCTTTTGATACAAGAACTAATAAAAATATTGCATTAGGAGGAAGCCTGCTTAATCAGTCTGCAGGCGATGCAGGGTTTAATTATTTTAATGCAGCCGCTTCAATTGCATATACCGGTGTTAAGCTGGGTGTTAATGATGAACATAGAATGGTATTTGCTATGCAGTTTGGAGTGTTGAATCGCACTGTTGATCAAACAAAATTTAAATGGGGTGAACAATGGAACCCGATCACAGGCTATAATTCAAACAACCCAACATCAGAAAATTTTGCAGCTACTTCATCAACAACATTGGACATAGGAGCAGGCATGATGTATTATGATGCCAGTGCAGATAAAAAAGCGAATGTGTTTGGTGGTTTTTCAGTTTATCATTTAAATAAACCAAAGGATCCTATCATAACCAATCAAAGCACAGAACTCAATACCATTCCTATGCGTTATGTAGTACATGGCGGAGTAAGTTTGAATATTTCAGATCGTGCAAGGATCGTTCCTCATGCTTTATACATGCACCAGGGATCAGCAACTGAAGTTATGCTTGGAACTTATGTTCAGCTCAACGTTAATGAGGAAACAGATCTGATGGCAGGTGCCTATTACAGGTTTAATGATGCAATAGCTCCTTATGTAGGATTTGACTGGAAAAATTTTGTAGTGGGAGTTAGCTATGATGTGAATGCTTCAAAATTGGGTGCAATGCAAAGAAATGTAAACAGTTTTGAGATCAGTTTCTCTTACATAAAAAGAAGCAAGAATAAAAATGCTGTTGAGTTTATTCCTTGCCCCCGTTTATAAAAAATATAATTACAGCATTGAAAAGCCACATTTATATGAAAACTAATTTATCAATACAACGATCATTATTATTAATGATCATTTTTATCACCAGTTTGCAAGCTACCAGCCAGGTTGATCAGCGTATAGCAATGGCTGATAAATATTATGATGCAGGTGATTATTTTACCGCTGCAGGCTTGTATGAACAATTTTTAAATCCACCTAAGAAAGAAATACCAAAAGCAAACTTTCCATTGAATACAAGAAGATATGGACAGGGTGGAGGCAGTGTAGATAAATACGATATTATTTATAAGCAAGCTGAAAGTTACAGGTTAGCTAATTATTGGCAGGAAGCAGCAGAAAAGTATAAAGAATGTTTCGAAAAAGATTCTACGAAATATGCGGATGCTTTTTATTGGTATGCAGTGTGCCAGCGCAGCCTTGGAAAATATGCAGCGACTGAGGAGTATTTAAACAGGTTTCTAAAAACAACTGCAGCAAACGATGAACGTAAGCGGGATGCAGAAAAAGAACTGCAAACAATTCAATTTATAAAAAAGGAATTGGCAAGACCTGATTCAGTATTGTTCAAGGTAAAGAAGAACAACACTTCATTTGGTAAAGAGAAAGGCATTTTTGCGCTTACTGCTGCAAATAGTAGTCAGTTCATATTTACCAGCACAGTAACTGATGGGGTAATTAACATAGAAGAAAACCCCAGGCATAGTCGTTTATTTTATGGTGAGCTCAGGAATGGTGGTTTAGAAAATACTGCTCCGATAATCATACATGGAGTTGATTCTTCACTTAACCAGGGCGCAGCAAGTATCAGTCCTGATAAAAAAATTCTTTATTTCACAGAATGGAAAAAAGAGAATGGTAAAAATGTATCATCAATTTATTATTCAAACAAGGAAGGAGATGGCTGGAGCAAACCTATCCTGCTTTCTTCCATTAATAAAAAAGGATCCAGCAGTAAACAACCTTTTTGTTCTGCAGACGGAAAAACTTTATTCTTTGCTTCTGATATGGAAGGCGGATCAGGTGGTTTTGATATTTGGTATGCAAACATTCAAGCTGATGGCACAACGGGTGATCCGATCAATGCCGGTCAAATAAATACAAAAGAAGATGAACAGGCGCCGTTCCTTCACAGTACAAGTGGAAATCTTGTTTTTTCTTCAAATGGAATGCATGGAATGGGTGGGTTTGACCTTTTTACTACAAAAATGAATGAGACAGGGTTTAGAAAACCAGAGAACATGGGACATCCTGTAAATTCATCAAGAGATGATATTTACTTTTTTACCAATGAAAAAAACGAATTACTTAAAAATGCGATCATAGGTTCCGATCGTGGTTCTGAATGCTGCCTGGAAACTTACACTATTAATAAATCACCGAAGAAAAAAATGATAACAGGTATCGTTAGGGATTGTAAAACCAATGAACCTGTAGCAGATGCTGTAATAAACATAAAAAACAAACAAACTAAAACCGGGGCGGATGGTAAGTTTCAATTTGAAGTTGATGCAGATGTCGAGAAGTTTAGCATTGTTAAAGACGGCTATAATGAGAAAACTGAAAATGCAAATATCGAAAGTGTCAACGATGCAGACTTGTTGATCGATATTTATAATAATGCGTCCATTTGTATTGAGAAACCAGTTATTGAAGAAAAGAAACTGGTCATAAAAGTGGAAAATGTCGTCACACTTTATTTTGACTTTGATAAAAGCATTTTAAAAGAAAGAGAAAAACAAGTTCTTGACTCTATTTATAATGTTCTGATGGAAGCTAACACAACGACGATACAGATTTCTGGTTATACAGATGGACTTGGAACAGAAAAGTATAATAATAAGCTTTCTGACAGACGTGCCAAAGCTTGCGCAGATTATCTAATTAAGAAAGGTATTGATAAAGCAAGGATCAGCTTTGTATCATTTGGTAAATGCTGCCCTGTAGAAATGGAATTAATTAATGGAAGAGATAATCCTGATGGAAGGGGTAGGAACAGGAGAGCCTTAATAAATATTTCTAAAGAGTAATAAGATAATAAGTTTCGAAGGGAGAATTTGACCATAAAAGGTGACCATTGGTCACCTTTATCTTTTTTATCTTATCACTTGGTGATAATTCATTTCTATAAAACAGTCCGTTTCTTCTAAGGCCAAACTTCATTTAGTTTTCAACATTAATTTTAAACGGCATTATTATTGTCTTTTCCCTTTCCTAAAGAATCAACTATGAAAACCTGAATCATTTGCAATCACTCTGGGGCGGAGAAATTTTTTATACTGACCCAGTAGTTCTTCATATATACTCCATGATGAAAAAATTGTCCCGACTTGTCGGGACAATTTTTTTATTTCTTTTCTATTGTTTCCTTAGTTTGCATCCATGCAGGAATTTCTTATACGTTTTGCAACTTCCGATGATGCAGAACTGATAGCCGATCTTAGTCGCCGAACATTTCATGAGACCTTTGGCTATGTAAATACGAGGGAGAATATGGACAAATTCATGAATGAACAATTTAGTCGTGAAAAGCTAATAAAAGAAGTAACAGAACCGGGCAATACTTTTTTTCTTGCATTTGATAATGATACACCTGTTGGCTATGTGCGGATGAGAGAAGGGAAAAAATTCCCTGAATTTGAGAATAAAGATTCAATTGAGATCGCTAGAATTTATTCGGTGAATAGTTACCTGGGTACAGGCGTTGGGGAGCAACTGATGCGTCAATGTATTTTTATTGCCAAGGAATTAAAAAAAGAAATTATTTGGCTGGGTGTCTGGGAGAAAAACCCCCGGGCCATTGCTTTTTACACAAAGTGGGATTTTGAAAAATTTAGCGACCAGGATTTTCTTCTTGGCGATGATCTGCAAAAGGATTGGCTGCTGATGAAAAAATTGTAAGCGTTTCGATCGTAATTAATTTTAATGCTTTTATTTTTATAATAGTTATGCGTACACGAATCAAGATTTGTTGTATCAGCAGTGTCAATGAGGCAAAACTTGCCATTGATCATGGCGCTGATGCTATTGGTCTTGTTGGAAAAATGCCAAGTGGCCCTGGTCCAATTCCTGATTGGCTGATCGCAGAGATCGTGAAAACAATTCCTCCACCGGTCGCCTCATTTCTATTAACAAGTGAACAATCCTCGGAGGAAATAATTTACCATATAAAAAGAGTGGATACGAACACCGTTCAGATAGTCGATGAATTGACAACAGGAGCTTACTCCGATATAAGAACCGCATTACCACATTTAAAAATTGTACAGGTCATTCATGTTACTGGTGAAGAAAGTATTGATGAAGCTATTCGCATTTCTTCAAACGTTGATGCATTATTGCTTGATAGCGGTGATCCAAAAGCCAGGGTAAAAACTTTAGGCGGTACAGGGAGTGTGCATAATTGGGATCTCAGCAGGGAAATTGTAAAAGCAGTTGATATTCCCGTTTTTCTTGCGGGCGGATTGCATGCAAATAATGTCCGTCAGGCTATTGAGACCGTCAAACCTTTTGCTGTTGATATTTGCAGTGGTGTACGAACTGAAGGAAAGCTGGATCCAGGTAAGCTTGAAGCTTTTATTAAAGCGGTGCATTCCCTTTAGGTTATATTAAAAGGCTCACTTATTTTTGCCTCCCGATAATTATCGGGACAAAATTTTTAAAGTTAATGGCAAGATCAATCGCATATCGTGAAGCACTCCGTGAAGCAATGAACGAGGAAATGAGACGTGATGATAGGGTATTTCTAATGGGGGAAGAAGTGGCCGAATATAATGGGGCTTATAAAGTTAGCCAGGGCATGCTGGCAGAGTTCGGTCCTAAGAGAGTTATTGATACTCCAATTTCTGAACTAGGATTTACAGCAGTAGGTGTTGGCGCTGCACAAAATGGTTTAAGGCCTATTGTAGAGTACATGACATGGAATTTCGCCGTGCTGGCCTTGGATCAAATATTAAATACGGCTTCTAAAATGCTGGCAATGAGCGGAGGACAGGTTAATTGTCCAATCGTTTTTAGAGGAGGTGGTGGCTCGGCTGGCCAATTAGGGGCTCAGCACTCAACAGCTTTTGAGGCATTGTATGCCAATATTCCTGGAATCAAGGTCGTGTCTCCTAGTACAGGATATGATGCAAAGGGTTTGTTGAAGCAGGCGATCCGCTATGAAGAGGATCCGGTAATGTTTATGGAAAGTGAAGTGATGTATGGTGATAAAAGTGAAGTGCCTGAAGAAGAATATTATATTGAACTAGGTAAAGCCGATATAAAAAAGGCGGGACGTGATGTGACAATTGTTTCTTTCAATAAAATGATGAAAGTAGCACTTGGCGCAGCTGATGAGCTTGAAAAAGAAGGGATCAGCGCTGAAGTGATCGATCTTCGTACTATTCGTCCGTTGGATTGGATGACCATACTTGAATCTGTGAAGAAAACAAATCGCCTGGTTATTGTAGAAGAGCAATGGCCGTTTGCTTCAATTTCATCTGAAATAACATATACTATTCAAAAAGAAGGATTTGATTATTTGGATGCGCCTATTCGTCGCATAACTGCTGCAGATGCCCCTTTGCATTATGCTCCTAATCTTGTGGCAGCAGCTTTACCAGACGTGTCACGTACGGTGAAACTGGTAAAAGATGTGATGTATATGAAAAAATAAATATTCCCGATCAATAATTTATTGTCCTGCGTTTCATCAGAGCGCAGGATTTTTTATTAATAGTTATCACGATAGTGGGTATAAAAAATAGTTCCATTGTTATGCAACCGTTTGGCTTTTTATACGCATCTTCGCTTCGGTTTTTCATAGGATATTGGATTTTACAACGAGGCTGGGTTTCTACCCGGCCTCTATTATTTCCCAGAAGTTCCGACAAGGCCGGAATGACGAAATAATCTCCTTTAAAAGGCCTAAAAGTTACCATCTTTTCAAACTTCCTTTGTCGAATTCCCATTGCGGTGTATGTAAAGGATAAATGTCTGACAGATCATACCACGGACTCAGATCAGGATCGGTATAATTTTTTAAAATATGAATATCCTGCGCCGGCATATAGCCCTGCGATAAAAGAAATACCTTTTTACCTGCTTCATTTTTTGCCACAGCCATTACAGTAACAGCATGACCCGGAAACCCGCCATAAACGAATATGTCACCGGGTTGAAGTGAGTTACTATTATTTACTGCTTTTAATTGTTTTGATAACGAATAGGTGCCACAATAAGTAAAAACAAAATCCATGAAAGAATTATATTCTTGCTGAATATTGGGTTCCTCATTATGTGTATTATAAGATACAAGTTTGGCACCTTGTACTTTCCAACGAATGCCTTTTAGCCAGTTTTCAAATGATAGTTCGTTTCCGGATGTTGAAGTAAATTTTATTTGATCATATAAATGCTTTTCAAAAAGATGATCGGCTCTCAGCTTCATCGCTGCATCTGCGCATTGAATAAGATCTTTTTTACCGATGTCAATATTCAATACACCATATTGCACATCCTGGTTTGATTTTAATTTCCCGTTGTAGAGATAAACGGTTTTACTTTTTTTAAGTTTCAGATCAAGCAACCAATTTGAATAAGCTGAATCGCCATCTTCCACATAGGCGAAGCCCTGTGGTAAAGAAATTCCCCTTATGTTTTCCGTATTGATCCCGATTATTTTTTTGGTTTGACTTCTTTCAATATTATTATCGTGATCCTGGCAGGAACTGATCGTAAAGAAAAGAGCTGTAAGTAACTGAAAGTATATTGGCATGGTTGTGGTTTTCGGTAAGAGCCATCCACCATTATTTTCCATATCCCACATTGTTAATGATTTTTTAAGATGTTCCTGATTTGAACTATTTTCACGCCAATTGAACAACCTTACACTATGGCCGATATACTTATTATTGATGATGAAAAAGCGATCCGAAAGGCACTAACTGAAATTCTTTCCGCTGAAGGATATAAAACCGAAGAAGCGGGTGATGGCGAAGAGGGATTAAAAAAATTCAAAGAAAGATCATATGACGTTGTGCTGTGTGATATCAAGATGCCCAAACTTGATGGAATAGAATTTTTACAAAAGGCCACTGAATCAAATGCCGATGTTCCTGTGATCATGATCTCTGGTCATGGTAATATAGAAACCGCTGTTGATGCAGTTAAAAAAGGAGCTTTTGATTATATATCAAAACCTCCTGATCTCAACCGGATGCTTATCACCATTCGCAATGCGATGGACAGAAGTTCTTTGGTAACTGAAACAAAAGTGCTGAAGCGCAAAGTGAATCGTGTGCAGGATATGATTGGCGAGTCAAGTCCGATAAAAAAAATAAAAGAGACGATCGAGAAAGTGGCTCCTACAGATGCACGAATACTTATAACCGGTGAGAACGGAGTGGGAAAAGAATTAGTGGCAAGATGGGTACATGAAAAAAGCAGTCGTGCTTCCGGTCAGTTAGTTGAAGTAAACTGTGCTGCTATTCCAAGTGAACTTATCGAAAGCGAATTGTTTGGTCATGAAAAAGGCTCTTTTACTTCTGCTATCAAACAACGTATTGGAAAATTTGAACAGGCAAATGGCGGCACCTTATTTCTCGATGAAATAGGCGATATGAGTTTGAATGCACAGGCAAAAGTTTTACGGGCATTACAGGAAGGAAAGATAACCCGTGTAGGAGCAGATAAGGATATCAATGTAGATGTAAGAGTTGTTGCAGCGACAAACAAAGACCTGCTGAAAGAAGTAGAGGAGAAGCGTTTTCGGCTTGACCTATATCATCGCTTAAGCGTTATTCTTATACATGTGCCTTCACTTAATGAAAGAAAAGATGATATTCCTTTATTAGTTGAAAGATTTCTTTCTGATATATGCACTGAATACGGTGTTGCTAAAAAAAATATTGACGAGGAAGCATTTAAATTATTACAGGAATATAACTGGACAGGTAATATCCGTGAGTTACGAAACGTAGTGGAAAGACTTATTATTCTTTCTGGCAAAACGATCACAACGGAAGATGTGAAGTCTTATGTTGTACCAAAATAGATTGTTTTCCATCATTAACATTTCCTTTGTTAGGCTTATAAACCCTGATAGCCGCCTATCATTACAGCTTCTGACTGAAATAGACCGTAACCATTATCTTTGTCCGCATTAAAAATCACTGAATGCCTTTACAGCACCTATTCATTATCTACCTTATTGGTACCCTTATTGTTTTTCTACCTGCTTTTGGTTTTTATAAATTATTTCAAAAGGCCGGCGCACCAGCATGGAAGGCCTTTGTTCCTTTTTATAACACATGGGTTATGCAGGAACTTGCACAACGACCAAAGCATTGGGTTTTCTGGCAATTAATTCCCGTTGGCGGTTGGTTCATCAGCATGGGAATATTTATTGAGTTTGTCAAGATATTCGGAAAGTTTTCTTTCTTACATCATGCAGGTGCCTCTTTACTTGCACCATTTTACTTCCCTTACATAGCTAATGCAAAGGATACAAAATTCATTGGAGCAGAAGCTTCCAGGAAACATAGAAAATCAGGAACAAGGGAGTGGATCGACGCTGCAGTTTTTGCAATAGTAGCCGCAACGCTTATTCGTCTTTTTATTTTTGAAGCATATACCATTCCGACCGGTTCCATGGAAAAATCATTGCTTGTAAATGATTTTCTTTTTGTAAGTAAATTAAGTTATGGTCCAAGAGTTCCTAATACACCATTGTCAATTCCATTTATACATAATTACATTCCCGGTTTAGGGACTAAATCTTATAGCCAGGCGATCAAATTGCCATATATACGCTGGTGGCAGAGCCCTGTGAAGAGAGGAGATGCTGTTGTGTTTAATTTCCCTGCTGGCGATACAGTGATCCATGCAGATGGTTTTGAATCTGCCGTTCCTTATTATGAGATCAAACGTAAGGACCAGGCCGGTGAGCCAATTTATTATAATGCAGGAGGCAGATCAATGCAAGCCGGACCGGGAGAGATATTGGGTGATCCAAGAAACTTTCCTGTTGTTGTTCACCCGGCTGATAAGACAGATAATTATATTAAACGTTGCGTTGCCATTGCAGGTGATACGATCAAGGTGGTTAAAAGTGATGTTTATGTAAATGGAATAAAACAAGTGGCTCCGCCGAATTCTCCTTTTAAATATGTTGTTGAGGTAAAAGAAAATGTTAGTCTTGATGAAGCAGGGTTAGAAGATATAGGTATTAAGCTGAATGATGGAGATTTTTACCAGGATGATCCTCAAAACAGGTATCGTTATATTATTAACCTTACAACTGCAGAGAAAGCCATTTTGGAAAAATCATCTTTGATCAAAAGGATCGATCCTGATCTTGATGAGCAACCGCATCCATTGATGATCTTTCCCTATGATACTTTGCATAAATGGTCAGTAGATGATTATGGCGGTGATGGACTATGGATACCTAAAAAAGGAATGTCACTACCCTTAACTGCTGACAATTATTCTCTGTATGAAAGAGCAATTCGTGTATATGAACACAATGATTTCTATATGAAGGATGGCAAGTTCTTTTTAAATGGAAAAGAAGTGACCAGTTATACTTTTAAAATGGATTACTATTGGATGATGGGTGACAACAGGCATAACTCCCAGGACAGTCGTTTCTGGGGTTTTGTTCCCGAAGACAGGGTCGTTGGTAAAGCGTGGCTTATATGGTTCAGTTGGGATAAAGGGCCTAGATGGAACAGGCTATTCAGGTTTGTAAAATAATTTTCAGATCCCGTCTTTGGCGGGATTTGTTGTTTTAGTAAAATGAACTAACTTATCATTATGAAGGAAAATAAGATCGAGATAAACTATAAAGTTTTTGATGATCACAATGAACTATCGAAGGAAGATGCATGGCTGCTGAATGAGGCTCGTGAAGTAACAAAACAGGCGTATGCACCATATTCAAATTTTTATGTTGGCGCTGCAGCAAAGCTGGTGAATGGAGAAATTGTTGCGGGTACTAACCAGGAAAATGCATCTTATCCTGTAGGCTTATGTGCCGAAAGAGTTTTGCTTGCATCGGCATCTACTTTATATCCTGAAGTAGCTATTGAAACTATGGCCATCAGTTATCATAGCGGAAATGGGAACAGCAATCAACCAATTGCACCATGTGGTATGTGCCGCCAATCATTGCAGGAATATGAGATGCGTGTAAAAAAACCAATTCGATTGATACTTGCGGGGCTCGAAGGAAAAATATTTGTTTTTGAAAAAGCAAGTCAATTATTACCGCTGGGATTTACAAGTGATGATATGAGCAGAGGATGATCTGAAGTCTATAGTTTGTTGTTTGTAGTTAAGATTCTTAATTTTAAAACAATAGACTAAAAACTAAAAAAGTGTTTGTACTCCATGCGCCACTTTTGCCTCAAGTTCAAGTAACCATTTCTTTCTCCATAATCCTCCACCGTAACCGATCAATTCACGATTAGAACCGATAACACGGTGACAAGGAACTATTATAGCAACATTATTTCTTCCATTCGCATTTGCCACAGCTCTTGTCGCTTTATGATCTCCTGTTTTTCTTGCCAATTCAAGATAGCTAATCGTCTTTCCATAAGGAATCGTCATTAATTCATTCCAAACTTCTTGCTGAAATGGAGTGCCTGCCTGATGAATCGGCAATTCAAAAACTCTTCTTTCTCCCTGGAAGTATTGTATTAATTGCTCAAGACATTGTATCATTAATGGAGGCAAGCTTTTCTTTCTTCCTTCAGGCTTTTGGGCTTTATCAAAAAAGGAAACTTCGCTTATATAATTTTCCGTACCCGAAATTTTGAGCAAACCAACAGGAGAGTGATAATAAGTTGTATAAAAAACTATGCCAGGTATATTAGCCGATGCGTTGTCCATTTTTAACCCCCCTTTCGGGTTGCAATAAAATTACATGATTGTTTTCATCATAAACACCAAGGACAAGACATTCACTGAAGAAGTCTGCAATTTGCTTGGGAGGGAAATTAACGACAGCAATTACTTGCTTATTAATCAGGTCTTCTTTTTTATAGTGAGTGGTAACCTGTGCTGAAGATTTTTTGAGGCCTAGTTCAGCGCCAAAATCGATCCAGATCTGGTAAGATGGTTTTCTTGCTTTTGGAAAATCTTTTACTTCAATAACGGTGCCGCAACGTATTTCAACTTTTTCAAAATCGCTCCAGGAAATGACGGACATAATTTTTATTTGTCCAGTAAGTTAGCCAAATCCTGTAATTCTTTTTGTTTATGAATGTCTTTTTCGCTGGTAAAACATTTGCTGTTTTCCTCCAGTAAATATTTTATGACTGAACGATTGTTTTGTGGTTTGAAAAATGCCGGCGAAGGTTCAACTGAAATTCTTTTAAAATAACTGGCTACATCTTTATGAGTAAACACCTGTCCGCTTGTAGGATCTATATAAAATTCAATCTTCTCCTGCGGATTTTCAAGCGTCTCATCACTATAACCGTGTTTGAAATAAGCAAGCACAAATTGTTTCGGAATTGAAACTGCTTTTACGGGAATATCAAGCAACTCGGAAAGCACAAGATATAAAATGCCGTTGCTAAGCTGGTTTCCTCTTTTTGCTTCCAGTGTTTTATGAATTAAGAACTCATTTGTTTCCTGGTAATTTATTTCTCCGCCTTTCAGACCGTAGTAACTATAAAGAATACTGGTGACAATATTTATTTGTTCAAGAGGAGTGAGGTAGTTATTTAATTCCAGCCAGATGTTGCGACGAATTTTTTCTATTTCCTGTAATACAGGCGCAGTAGCAAGATCAGGATATTGAAATTTAGAAACTAATAATGCACCAAGCATTAAATCATGATGCCCGGAAACATTCCATTGTCTGAAATCCTCACTAAGGTCACGGTAATGCAAACGATGAATGAGCAATTCGATCCGATGCTGCACATTTTCATCAGGAATCGTTTCCCATAAATGTTCAAGACTTGGAATAATGTTTTTGCCGTAGTCAATTATTTTTTCTGATACGGCACCAAACACTTCCTCATCTGGGTCGTCGATGAGGGT
>JBIOVR010000231.1:0-31219 GCA_044867875.1 Chitinophagaceae bacterium | reverse complement strand
GAACAAGAGCCTTGGGGTAATCGAAGAATAGAAATTTCTTTTTTGCTTCTTTGAATTTGCTCCATTTTCTTGCTTCGATGGATATGGCAAAGATGCCACAAGTTGGAATGTTATCTATTCTTATATCTTCAGTAAGGCTATTTGCAAATTCTGTAATGCCGGGATTATGAGAAAAAATAGCTACACAATCAAAGTCATCATTTAGCTTTTCAACAACACTATTAAAAGCTTCATCACTCGCCATGTATAACTCAGTTTTTAAAACCAGGTCGTCTTTTTCTTTTTTATATCGCTTTGCAAATACTTCGGCAGTTTTTCTTGCACGTCTTGCAGGACTTGTAACAAATGCATCGATCTTTATTCCTCTTTCATATAATCTTTCTGCCATTGCGGGAGCATCTTTTTTACCCCGTTCATTTAAAGGACGTTCATAATCGCTCAGCGCCGGATCATCCCAGCTGCTTTTTGCATGACGTATAAGAAGTAATGTTTTCACTTATTAAAATTAAATCTAAAATCTGCAATCGCCAATCTTAAATTTTAGTAGCCCCTCACATTCTTTCCTTCCATGTAGTTCATAAATGCTTTGTTCACCACTTTATTTCCGCCTGGTGTAGGATAGTTGCCTGTGAAATACCAATCCCCGAGATTGCTTGGACAAGCGGTATGAAGATTTTCTATTGTTTGGTAAATAACTTGTACAGGAATACCCAGGTTTTTTGGAGTAATTAATTCAGCGATCTTGTTAGTGATCTCATCAATCGTAAATAACTTATATATTCTTTTCACAACATTTTCTGTCTGCAATTGATTGCTGCGGTTTAATTCTTTGCAATGGTCATATATTTCCTGCAAACAAGTTTCCTTGTTTCTTTCTTTCAATAGAATTGCCACAGCCTGGAACGCAACAAACTCTCCCATTTTACTCATATCAATACCATAACAATCCGGATAACGAATTTGAGGTGAGGAGGAAACAACAATAATTTTTTTAGGTTCTAATCTGGAAAGCATTCGAATGATACTTTCTCTCAATGTTGTGCCGCGAACAATTGAATCATCGATCACTACCAACGTATCTATTCCTTTTCTTACAGTACCATAAGTAATATCATAAACGTGCTGCACCATTTCACTACGGCTGGAGTCTTCCGTGATAAAGGTTCGCATCTTCACATCTTTGATCGCTATTTTTTCTATCCGGATCCGGCGACTAACCATTTCTGCCAACTTCTCGGGATCATAATCCCTGCCCCAGCTTAAGATCCTTTCTATCTTGACCTTATTCAAAAAATCTTCCATCCCCTTCAGCATTCCATAAAATGCGGTTTCGGCTGTGTTCGGTATAAAAGAAAAAATAGTATTCTTCAGATCATGATCGATCGCATTTAATACTTGTTCAGTCAGGTTATACCCCAACTGATTTCTTTCACGATAGATCTTCTCATCACTGCCGCGGGAAAAATAAATTCGTTCAAAGCTGCAAGCTTTCCTTTCTTTTGGCTCTAATATTTGTGCTACTTCAATTACTCCTTTTTCATCAACTATCAATGCCTGGCCGGGCATTAATTCTTTTACTTCATTTTCTCCAACATTAAAACTTGTACGAATTGCGGCTCGTTCTGATGCTGCCACTACCACTTCATCATTTACATAATAATAAGAAGGACGAATGCCATGTGCATCACGAAAAACAAAACCAATACCGTTGCCGGTAAGTCCAGCAACATGAAAGCCGCCGTCAAGTATTGGTAAAACTTTCTTCAGCACTTTTTTAATATCTAATTTTTCAGGAGATGCTTCATCTTCACGACAGAGATAGGTGTGCATTAATTCAATCATTGCAGCAAGATCACTGAACCGTGTATTCTCATGTGGTTCTTTTCCTGCTAATGCAAACAACTCATCCGAGTTAACGATATTAAAATTTCCTGCTAATGCAAGATTTCGTGCAGGTATTGTATCACGATTAATAAATGGATGACAGTATTCTAATTTATTTTTTCCCTGCGTGCCATAACGAAGATGACCTAACAATAATTCACCTAAAAAATTCACATGGCCTTTCATTAATCCCGGGTGATTCCTGATACCGGGATGATATTTTTCCAGTTCTTCTAATTCCTTACCAACTTGCTGAAAAATATCAGCGATCGCTTGTGATGCATTGCTGCGCATACGATTCATAAAAGGATAACCAGGTTCTACATCCAGCTTTACAGTTGCAATACCGGCGCCATCCTGTCCGCGGTTATGTTGTTTCTCCATCAACAGGTAGAGTTTATTAAGACCCCACATCACTGTGCCATATTTTTGATGGTAATATGAGAAAGGCTTCCGCAGGCGGATGAATGCTAAGCCACATTCGTGTTTGATCGGGTCACTCATTTATCTCTTCAGAAAGGAAGGCGCAAAGGTATGGCTTGCACACCAATTAGGCAATTCCGGGATTTAGATAATTATTGGTAAATCTTTTCAAAATAACCTATTTTGTCATACCTTGATTTAGCTCCGAGTCTAACAAGCATTTGAATAAGATTTCTCAATCAATCATTGATCCGGCTGATTGACGTCATACACAAAAACCGGTCTTTTCAAAGTAATTCGAGATCAAATCATTGAACCTTTGTTTGTCATGTGGAAAACATTTATCTTTTTTAAATCCTTTATCGTCTCTTTTCTTTTCAGCTTTCAATCTATTGGTCAAACTTCTGTCCCCCCAGAGTTTTCTAGTGTAAAACAAAAAGAATTTTTACTTCCAAAACATTACTCTTTAAAATTCGATTCTTTATCCTATTCATCACTAACCTATAAAAAGGATCTTTCATTTTCTGGTTATTCAAATCAATATTTCCAAAGTAAAATAGACAGCATTAAGCCTGGAGGAAAGACACCTTATAAACATTTACTTCATAATGAATATAATTCTTTCTGGAAAAAGGCGGGAAGAGGGGAATTACTGATAGGTGGGATCGAAGTAATTGGAATGGTTACTTTAATGCTAATGCCAAAAGAAGTGACCAAATGGGAACCGGGTTGGATAAAGGCTGCGGAAAAGAATCTTGCACGGGCATTTTCAACACCCCCGGTTTGGGATAAAGACGACTGGGCCCTCAATTATATTGGTCATCCTATCGCCGGCTCTTATTACTATAATGCTGTAAGAAGTCAAAATGCTACGCGGTTCCAGTCCTTTTTGTTTGCAACAGTTCAGTCGTGCATATGGGAATATATAATTGAAGGGACAGCGGAAAGACCCAGTATCCAGGATCTGTTCGTTACTCCTGTTGTCGGATCCTTATTAGGAGAACCTATTCATCTTGCAACAATGAGTATGCGTAAAAATGGATTCCGGTTTTTTGAAAAAGTTTTTGTCCTGGTATTTAACCCGATGTTTGTGATAAATAATGGGTTTGGACCTAAACACAACCCCCCACTTAAAAAGAAGTTTTAGAAAGCTTTTTGCTTTTCCCCGATCCACTTGGTAAGATCTGTACAGCTTTTTATTTCGTTATCGATCATGATGTAATAAGTCGGCACCTTTTCTTTCATCCATTTTTCAAGAGTCTTTTGTTTTTTTTCTTCCAGCGCCATTGTTGATATGCGGCTGAAATCATCTTTCATATTCAGGCGATGAGGTTCGCTTCGGCTTTTATAATGTACAATGCGTACGCCTTTTTTTCCATTTTCTTCAAAAACTACCGGTTGAGAATATTCACCGGGTTTAAGTTTATCAAGCATTGCAACAAGATCCTTATCGAGAAGATCGATAGTTACATAAGGACCGCCATCACGACCCAAAAAATATGGTCCGCTAAATTTTGCTTGCTCATCTTCTGTATAACGTGTTGCAGCAGCTGCAAAAGTTAAAGTGCCTGCAATGATTTTTGATCTTACAGTATCAGCTTTTGCCATCGAAGCTTTCACTTCTGTATCAGTTATCGGAGTTGTGCGCAATATGTGACGGACAACTGCATCATCCCCGATTCGCTTTACTAGTTGTATAAGATGATAGCCAAATTTTGATTTGATAGGGCCGATCATGTCACCTTCATTTTTCAAACGGAAACAAGCAGCTAAGAAATTAGGATCCCATGTTTTTTCGTAACGGTTCACCTGGTATTGACCACCTCTCTCTTTACTTCCGGGGTCTTCCGAAAAACGTTGTGCCAGTTGCTCAAACGTAGCCAGTTTCATTTCAATCTGTTTTTTATAATTGAGCAATTCATCCATTACAAATTTTTCAAGATCACGATTGCCCTTTGGATAAAAAACAATTTGACCGATCTCTAATTCTGATTCGAAAAAGGGAAGACTATCTTTTGGAACTTTTTCGTAAAATATTTTTACTTCATTGGGAGTGATGTGAACATTCTCCACTATTTTTCTTTGCATTGCTTCTGCCAGCTTTTGCTCCTTCACGGTTTCTCTTGCATCTTCTTTTATCTGGTAAATAGATTTGCCGGCAATTTCTTCCAATGCTTCCTGTGTACCATACGCATTGATATATTTTCGAATACGGTTATCAAGATCTGCCTCTATTTCTTCGTCTGATATAGGTAAAGAATCTTTTTCCGCCTGCAGCATCAAAACTTTTGAGATCAATGCCTGCTCCATCAATACACAATTAGCATTATCGGGAACCTGGTTACCGTTCCTTATCGCATCGGAAATAGTATTTTGAATATCAGAATATAGGATGATCCTGTCACCGACAATAGCAAGTATTTTATCAGCTACTACTTTTGCTGATTGCCCTTGTGCAACAAAATTTGCCGCAATTAAAAAGACAAGGCTGAGTGTAAATATTTTCTTCATAACCAGGATTTGAATCCCAAAAGTAAATTTGATTAACAGAGTAAGTTAGCGGGCCGGATTTATTAACAAAAGTTTTTCTGGATGTTAGATCCTAGATGCTGGATTCTGGTATCTGACATCTGGTATCTAGTATTTAAAGTGTTCTCTTCACTTCTTCTTCCTCAAACGCTTCTACCACATCCCCGACTTTTATATCATTATAATTTTTGATCATTAATCCACATTCCATGCCTGCCTGTACTTCCTTTACATCATCTTTAAACCTCTTTAAAGATGTTAATTCCGCATAAGCACCTTCGCCGGTTGGATAGGTAACGATACCATCCCTGATAAGACGAACTTTAGAATCTCTCTTAATTTTTCCATCTCTTACATAACATCCTGCTACAATCACTTTATCAAACTTGAATACTTCTCTTATCTCTACGTTGGCAACGATCTTTTCCTGTATCGTTGGTTCCAACATTCCTTCCATCGCCATCTTTATTTCATCAATTACTTTGTAAATGATGGAATACATCTTTATTTCAATCGCTTCGTTTTCTGCAAGTCTTGCCGCCTGTTGGGAAGGGCGAACATTAAAACCAATGATGATCGCATCAGATGCGTTAGCAAGTGTTACATCACTTTCTGTGATTTGCCCTACACCTTTATGAATTACCCGTACAAAAATTTCCTGTGTACTTAATTTCTGTAAGCTATCGCTTAATGCTTCCACAGAACCATCCACGTCACCTTTGATGATCACATTCAGTTCTTTGAAATTACCCAGGGCCAAACGACGACCGATCTCATCAAGTGTAATATGTTTTTTGGTTCGTATACCTTGCTCACGAAGGATCTGTGCACGGCGATAAGCAATTTCTTTTGCTTCCGCTTCATCATCATACACTTTGAATTTTTCACCAGCTTGCGGAGCACCGTTCAAACCAAGGATCAATACAGGTGCCGAAGGTGGTGCTTCCTCCTTCTTCTTATTTCTTTCATTGAACATTGCCTTCACTCTTCCAAAATGCTGACCGCTTACCACAAGATCTCCGCCTTTCAAAGTACCATTCTGAACAAGAACAGTTGCTACATATCCGCGGCCTTTATCTAATGTTGCTTCGATAATAGTTCCGCTGGCTTCACGATCAGGATTTGCTTTCAGATCTAAAATCTCTGCTTCCAACAAAATTTTCTCCAACAGCTGATCAACATTCAATCCTTTTTTAGCAGAAATTTCCTGGCTCTGAAATTTACCACCCCATGCTTCAACCAGTAAATTCATTTGAGATAGCTGCTCGTAAATTTTCTGCGGGTTTGAACCGTCTCTGTCAATTTTATTTATGGCAAATATCATTGGCACACCAGCTGCCTGTGCGTGGCTGATCGCTTCTTTTGTTTGCGGCATCACTGCATCATCAGCTGCAATTACGATCACCGCAATATCGGTAACCTTGGCACCACGGGCACGCATCGCAGTAAATGCTTCGTGACCCGGTGTATCAAGAAAAGTAATTTCTTTTCCATTAGGAAGTTCTACCTGGTAAGCACCGATGTGTTGTGTAATACCTCCTGCTTCACCAGCTACAACATTCGCTCTTCTTATATAATCCAGCAAAGATGTTTTACCATGGTCAACGTGACCCATGATAGTAACGATTGGCGAACGGGATTGCAGTTCATCATCCTCATCATCTTCTTCACCTATATCCTCCATCTCCATTTGCTTTTCCATGTCGATGAATTCAACATCAAATCCAAATTCACTTGCTACGAGTTCTATTACTTCGGCATCGAGTCTTTGATTGATCGAAACCATGATGCCGAGACCCATACATTTACTGATAACATCAGTAAAGTTTACGTCCATCAGGTTAGCTAATTCACTTACACTTATGAATTCAGTTAACTGCAGCTTGTTGCCGTCATCACTATCTCCTGCAGTTTCCGCCGCCTCTTCACGTTTGGCTTTACGATATTTTGCTTTTAAACTTTTACCACGACCACCGGCTCCGGCAAGTTTAGCTTGTGTTTCCCTGATTTTTTCCTGGATCTCTTTTTCGTCGATTACTTTGTCTTCTCTTGTCGGTCTGTTATCTCCTCTGCGAGCTATGCCAGGAGCGGTTCTTCCACCGCCTCCAGGTCCACCCGGTCCTCTTCCACCACCACCAGGCCCGCCGCCCGGCGCACCACGACGATCATCTCTTTTAAATCTATCCTCTCTTCTATCTTTATCTTTTATCGCATCTTCTCTTTTTACTTCTTTCTTCGCGATCGGAATACGTTTGCGTTTATGCTTCTCATCATTTTTCGGACGAGTATCATTTTCAACAGGCAGGTCAATTTTGCCAAGGATCTTTGGTCCTTCTAATTTATCTGCTTTTATATTTTCTATAACCGGTGGCGCTTCTTCTACCGGTTCTTCAGGAACAATTATTTCTTGTTTTACTTCCTCAACTGGTTGTTCTATTACTTCTTCTTTCTTGCCTTTCTTTTTCGCTGGTTTCTTTTCTTCTTTCTCTTCTGCTTTTTCTACCTTTTCTTCTTTTTTCTTTGCTTCTTTTTTAGGTCTTGTTGAAGAATCAATTGTTGAGAGATCAATTTTATTGATCACCCTGGGACGCTCCAGTTCAGGTATATCTGCTTTTACATGTTCCGGTTCCACTACTACAACTGGTTGCTCAACAACTATCGGTGGAGGTGGCGGAGGTGTTTCTTCTTTTGGTTCTTCTTTTTTTGCGGGCTTCTCTTTTTCTTTTTTGAAAACAATTTCTTCTTCGTCTTTCTTTTTCTTCAGGTCGGCTGCAACCCCCTTTGGCAGATCGATAAGGTCACTCTTCAACTTTGCCACTTTATCACTCTGAAACTCTTGTTGCAGGGCACGATACATGTCTTCCGAAAGCTTTGAGGTCGGCTTCAGATCATCTTTACTAAATCCTTTGCCCGTCAAAAAATCAACAAGGGTGTCTTTACCGATGTTAAATTCTTTGGCTGCGGCCATTAATCGCGGTGTTGCTGTTTCTGCCATTAACTTTTTTTATATTATCAACTATATATCTCTGCTCGACTTTCGTTGTGTCACTCACTTGTAAGTTCTGTAATTCTATTCAGCTTTTTGTGAGTGATGAATTGTCAGTTGTGAGTATTAGCTCACCATTCACTACTCACCACTTCCTATTTTATTCTTTCTGAAATTCTGCCTGTAAAACTTTTCTTACTTCTTCAATTGTTTCTTTTTCCAGATCCGTACGGCGTTCTAATTCTGCTGCGGTCAGGTTCAATACACTTCTTCCCGTATCACAACCGATGCGTTTTAATTCATCGATCACCCATGTTTCTATCTCATCACTAAATTCATCAAGATCGATATCAAATTCCTCCTCTACTCCCTCATCATCACGATATACATCAAGCTCAAATCCTGTCAATTCACTCGCCAGTTTGATATTTACACCACGGCGACCAATCGCCAATGAAACCTGGTCAGGCTTTAAGTAAACATTTGCGTGTTTATTATCCTGGTCAAGCTCCATGCTTGTGATCTTGGCAGGTGTCAATGATCTTTGGATCAATAACTGGGTATTGTTTGTATAATTGATCACATCGATGTTCTCATTCTTCAGTTCACGAACAATACCGTGAATACGGCTACCTTTCATTCCCACGCATGCTCCAACCGGATCAATACGATCATCGAAAGATTCAACCGCAACTTTAGCTCTTTCACCCGGATCACGAACAATTTTTTTGATGACAATAAGGCCATCAAAAATTTCAGGCACTTCAATTTCCAGCAATTTGGCAAGAAAGTCCGGCGAAGTTCTCGAAAGTATAATTACCGGGGTGTTATTTCTCATATCCACTTTCTTAACAACGGCACGGATAGATTCACCCTTTTTGAAGTAATCCTGTGGTATTTGCTCACTTTTTGGAAGAATCAGTTCATTTCCTTCCTCATCCAATAATAAAATTTCTTTTTTCCAAACCTGGTAAACTTCTGCGCTGATGATCTCTCCAATTCTTTCGCTGTACTTTTTAGCCAGGGAATTTTTCTTCAAATCACTGATGCGGCTCGCCAGTGTTTGCTTTGCAGCAAGAATTGCACGACGACCGAAATCATAAAGATCGATCGGCTCAAACAATTCTTCACCCACTTCGAAATCGGGTTCTATTTTCACAGCGTCGCTGTAGGCAACTTCTGCCAGCGGATCATTAACTTGCCCGTCTTCCACAATGGTGCGGCGGCGCATAATTTCCAGGTCGCCTTTTTCCGCGTTTACAATTACATCGAAGTTTTCATCACTGCCGAATTTTTTACGCAGCAAAGTTTTGAAAACATCTTCTACCACTTTCATCATCGTGGGGCGGTCAATATTTTCTGCATCCTTAAATTCCTGGAACGCATCTATCAGGTTGATACTTGACATAACACAAGCGATTTTCGATTTTTAATTTGATTTAAGGTTCGTCCTGATCCTATCAGAATTTTACCTGGATCTTTGTTGTTTTAATATCTTCTTTTAAAATTATATGTTGAACTACTTCTTTCTTTTTTCCCTTTCCTATCTCTTCTTCTATCACTACTTCATTTTCTGAAACGCTTATCAATTTTCCTTCTTTCTTCAACCCATTCTTTAATACGATCTCCACCATACGACCAATATTTTTTAGATATTGCCTGTCAAGCTTTAGCGGTTCATCCAACCCTGGTGAGGATACTTCAATTGAAAAATCTCCGTTGGGGAAAAGATTCTCTTCTACCCATTTATAAAGAGCCCTGTTAATTCTCGAAAGCTGATCAATAGCGGCACCCTGGTCGGCATCCACAAACACTTTGATATTATTGGTTGGTTTTACGCTTATTTCAACCAGGAAATAACCCGGCAACTCCGTCAGCAACTCACTTAATTTCTTTTCTACCCCTATTACCTGATTTTCAGAATTCATAACCCTTCTTCTTTAGCCCTTCCGGCCGGTATGAAAAATGAAGAAGGGAACGAATCCGTTCCCTTCTCTCAATCATTGCCGCTGCAAATGTAAAGGAAATACCGGTTATCAGCCAAATATTAATAATGGCAACTTTAACAGCTATTCTGTTATTCTGCAAATTAACTTTGTGTCATGTTACGCTATTTATTTTTTGCATTCCTGATCTATCTTGCCTACAGGCTGGTGTTTCATTTCATCATTCCTATCTACAAAACTACAAGACAGGTAAAGAAACAATTTCGTGAAATGCATAGCCGCATGCAAGATAATATGGGTCAACAACCGCCCTATCAACAACCTGTAACTCCGGTAACTGAAAACAAAAACCAGCAAGCAGGAGATTATATCGATTTCGAAGAATTGAAATAATTACTCAACTACACTTTATTTTTTTATTTTTGCCGCCCGGAGCCAAAAAGTTCAGGACCCTTAGCTCAGACGGTTAGAGCATCCCGATAGAATCGGGAGGGTCATTGATCCGAAAAGTTCTTTAAAAATATTTTGACTATAAACGAATAGTCAGGACCCTTAGCTCAGACGGTTAGAGCATCCCGATACATATCGGGAGGGTCGTTGATTCGAAAAGTTCTTTAAAAATATTTGACTATTAAGTTAGTCAGGACCCTTAGCTCAGACGGTTAGAGCACTTGACTCATAATCAAGGGGTCGTTGGTTCGATCCCAACAGGGTCCACAGTTAGATTGATCTTTTAAATTTTATTGACTAAAATCGTCCGAATCCTTAGCTCAGTGGTTAGAGCATCCCGATACATATCGGGAGGGTCGTTGGTTCGATCCCAACAGGGTCCACAAAATTTGCAGAGTTTGGAGTATTATGTATATATACTTTTTTCTGCCAGTTCAGATCTTTATTATATCGGATCTTCTGCTGATCCATCCAAAAGACTTAGAAAACATCTTTCAAATCATAAAGGATTTACTTCTAGGGCTAAGGACTGGAAAATTTGTTATACCGAATGTTTTGATGAGAAATCTAAAGCATTAGCAAGAGAAAAGCAGTTGAAAGGTTGGAAAAGCAGTAGCTATCTGAAACAATTAATAGCACAATTGCCCAATTAGAGCATCCCGATACATATCGGGAGGGTCGTTGGTTCGATCCCAACAGGGTCCACTAAAATTGCGGAACATGGTTCCGCTTTTTTATTTTATTACTTGAAAGGTTCTTTAACCTTTTGTTAACCGCGACAAAAATACTTTTGTCCATTACATAACTGAATATGAAAAAATTTTTATCTGTAGTTCTAGCGATTTCTATCTCTTTGTTTCTTTTTTCACAGGATAAAACTTCTACTTCTACTAAACAGAAGAAAAAGGATTGGAGCCAGGTAAAACTGACCAATCGTGCCAACGATCATTTTATGATCCAATACGGATGGCTCAACTGGGCAAGCATACCGGATAGCATTAATAAAAGGGGTTGGTCCAACACCTTTAATGCTTATTTTATGATCGATATGCCTTTTAAAACGGATCCACGTTTCAGTATAGCTTTTGGGCCAGGCATTGGGGTGGATAATATGTTTTTCGAAAAAACAACTGTTACGATAACCAATCACTTAAAGCCATTGGAATTTAAAAATCTTGCAGATACCAATCATTTTAATAAATATAAACTGGTAAATGCATTTGCAGAATTACCATTAGAGCTTCGCTTCGTTTTGAATCCGGAGAATACTAATAAAAGTTTTAAAGTAGCGATCGGTGCAAAAGTGGGTATACAAATGTCAGCACATACAAAAGGAAAAGAGTGGAAAGACAAAAATGGTCACATAGTCACCGGGTTTGATGACAAATTCGTTCAGAAAAATAAAGACAAGTATTTTTTTAATGGCAACAGGTTCCAGGGTACGTTCCGCGTTGGTTATGGATTTATTTCCGCGTTTGGCACCTATCAATTCAATAGTTTAATAAAAGAAGGTCTTGGCCCGCAGGTAAAACCATGGTCTGTAGGCGTAACAATAAGCGGTCTTTAAAAAAGAATTTAAATAATAATATCTTAAAAGCATCCGCCTTGAACGGATGCTTTTATTTTTGCATCAATTGCTTAAAAGAAATAATGCTCGACAAAAAAAACAGTATAGTAAAAGAGGAGAAAGCGGTATTAGTCGGATTAATTCATAAGGACCAGACAGAAACCCAGGTACAGGAATATCTCGATGAGCTTGCTTTTCTTGCTGAAACAGCGGGAGCTGTAACCGTGAAAAGGTTTACACAAAAATTACTGCATCCTGACAGCAAAACTTTTGTTGGCAAAGGTAAGCTGGAAGAAATAAAGGATTACTGCCAGCAAAAAAATGTTCGTGTCCTCATATTTGATGATGAGCTCAGCGGTGCACAGATCAACAATATTGAAAAAGCCACTGATGTAAAAACAATTGATCGCAGTGACCTGATCCTCGACATTTTTGCAAGCAGAGCAAAAACTGCACAGGCAAAAGCACAGGTTGAATTGGCGCAATACCAATATATTTTACCAAGACTGCGTGGTATGTGGAAACACCTTGAACGTTTGGGTGGCGGTATTGGTACAAGAGGGCCCGGTGAATCTGAAATTGAAACTGACCGTCGTATTGTTCGTGATAAAATTTCTTTGCTAAGGAAAAGATTAAAAGAAATAGATAAGCAGGCTTTTACACAACGAAAGGATAGGGGTGAATTCATCCGTGTTGCATTAGTGGGATATACCAATGTCGGGAAATCAACTATCATGACCTTGCTGAGTAAAAGCGATGTATTTGCAGAAAATAAATTATTTGCGACGCTGGATACTACGACGCGAAAAGTTGTTTTTGAAACCACTCCATTTTTGTTAAGTGATACTGTTGGATTCATTCGCAAATTGCCGCATCACCTGGTTGAGAGTTTTAAAAGCACATTGGATGAAGTAAGAGAAGCAGATATTTTATTACATATAGTTGATATTTCACACCCGGCTTATGAAGAACAAATGGGTGTGGTAAATAAAACTCTCCAGGATATAAAAGCTTTTGATAAACCCATTATCGTGGTCTTTAATAAAATGGACTTGTATGAAAAAAATGTGTTTGATGAATGGCTGGATGAAAATGTAAAAAAAGAGATACTGGAAGACCTTCATGAAAGATGGGAAAGAGAAACAGAGGGTAAAGTGGTCTTTATGTCCGCAATTGAAAAAAGAAATCTGGACTTATTGAGAAAAACAATCCTTGACAAAGTAAGGGAAGTATATAAAGTAAGATACCCCTACAAAACGGAATTCCTCTATTAAACTCAAAAGTCAAAACTAAAAAGTAAAAAATAGATGGCTTAAGTTGTTTTTGAGTTTTGACTTTTAACTTTAGAATTTTTATTCATGAAATGGCATAAGGTTGCTGATAGTTTGGGGGAAGTGGAATTTGCCTCCAACAACATTGCTGTTGTTGACATGGATGGAAAGAAAATTTGTCTCGGAAAATTTAATGATGCCTTATTTGCCTTTGCTTTTAAATGTCCGCATGCCGGTGGTATGCTTGCAGAAGGTTTTATTGATGCATTAGGAAATATTGTTTGTCCATTACATCGTTATAAATACAATATGGCCAATGGTCGCAATGTTAGTGGCGAAGGTTATTATCTTAAACACTGGCCTGTTGAAATAAAAGACGATGGTATTTTTGTTGGCGTCGAAGAAACAGGCGGATTATTTGGCTGGCTGAAATGATCTATTCTAATTTCTTCATTGTTTTTAAATCACTAGCAGTTGCTTTTTTCAAACTGATGGCAACACCACCACTTGCTGCCAATCGCTGAGCAAGTTTTGATTGATTATTTACAATGACTTTATAAATATGATAGCTCTGCGGATTAGTTATATAATGAGCATCTTTGCCATCTTCATAAATAGTTGCTACATAATAATCTTTTGAATTAAGAAAGCTGAAATCAATATTTGTTGTTCTTGGATTCTCATCAGTAATTCCGCCAACAAACCATTCTTCTTTTCCTTTTGCTTTGCGTGCAATAGTAATATAATCTCCCGGTTCTGCTTCCAGGATTTTTGTATCATCCCAATCCACAGCTACATCTTCAATAAACTTAAATGCATCGGGAAAGCGTTCATAATTGTCAACAATATCCGCAGCCATTTGTAAGGGACTATACATAGTAACATATAAAGCCAACTGTTTTACTAATGTTGTTTTTACAAATCGTGTATCACCTTTTTTATAATAATCAAGTTTGGTTTGAAATATTCCAGGTGTGTAATCCATTGGTCCACCCATTAATCTTGTAAAGGGAAGAATTGTTGTATGCTCAGGATTATTACCACCGAAGGTTTCAAACTCTGTACCTCTTGCTGCTTCCGCTGCGATCCAGTTAGGATATGTTCTTTGCAATCCTGTTGGACGAACCGACTCATGTGAGTTGATCATGATCTTATATTTCGCTGCAGTTTGCACCACTCTTAAATAATGTTCTATCATCCACTGGCTATAATGATGCTCCCCCCGCGGAATTATGTTCCCAACATATCCCGTCTTGGCAGCATTGTAGCCAAATTTTTTCATGAACTTATAAGCAGTGTCCATCCAACGTTCATAATTAGTAGCAGACGAAGATGTTTCATGATGCATTAAAATTCTTACTCCTTTTTTGTGGGCATAATCGTTAAGCATCTTCACATCAAAATCAGGATAAGGAGTTACAAAATCAAATACAAATTCTTTTGATTTACCAAACCAATCTTCCCATCCCTGGTTCCAACCCTCTACTAACACCGCATCAAAATGATGCTTGGCAGCAAAGTCGATATATTTTTTTACATTGGCATTATTCGCAGCATGGGTTTTATTTGGTGTCATTTTTTATAATCAGTGATGCCTAAATGCACGTTGTCAACATCAGCATAACTCCAGCTACCCTGGTCAGGACAAAACATCTGCCACCAAACACCCACATACTTTACAGGTTTTATCCAATCAGTAGATGCATACTTTGTTGGTTCATTTAAATTCAGAATTAATTTGGAAGCTAAAATATCAGCGGCTTTATCTGATACGACTATTGTGCGCCATGGTGTATTGAAAGGAGTTTGAATATATCCTTTGTTACCCTGCGCATCAGGAGTAAGATGAGTTTTCAGAATAAAATTCTTTGTATCGGCATCCACATTCATTCCGGGATAACCAATTAAGGCAGCCTCAGAAATATTTATATAGAGACCTTCATTACTTTTCATCATTAATGGTGTTTGCAATCCCATGGGAATAATGGTTTGTGAAGCATTACCATCCCAGCTCTTATCAAACAATGCCGGGATCTCAGAAAGTTTAGAAGTTGTATAACTATATTCTTCTGTATCATAGTCACCGGCAATCCACCACGTTTTATTATCGCCGGAAAGAACAAATTGTGTTTCTTCTCCTTTAACAACAAAATAGTTCAGGTTCTTTTGCTCGGGAAATTCATAGCGTAATCCAAGCCCGTCATTAAACAAACGAAAACGAATTCGAATTTCCCTTTGTGATTTTGGTTGTGCAAGTGTTACAGTTAGTTCATTATAATTATTGACAATTGTTTTCAACTCACCCAATACCGGGTGCCAGCTTTGATTAAACGAGCTTGTTTTTTGTTCTTTGTTCACAAATCCATCTAATAATGAAATGGTGTTTACAAGTGTAAGACCCAGTTTACTTTGTTTTACAACCGGAATATTTTTATAATTCAGGCTATAATAAAGCATGCTATCCTTCACTTCAAAATTTAATTGCAATTGCTTATCAGGGGATTGAATGGTTTGTGAGGAAAGAACCAGGTGCAGAAGTATGGCGACAAACAAAAACAATTTCTTTTGCATAGTAAAGAATTTAAGATTGGGATGCGATATTAAATTAAATAACGGATAAAGAGATTGTAAGCAGGGAAAAGAGGGCAAAAACAAATCGAGCTTTAAATTTTTTCTGTTTTTCTCAAGACGATTTTTCTCTATATTTGCTGCCCCAATCCCGTTAAGGATTGGGAGATTCCCCTTTAGCTCAGTTGGTTAGAGTCCCGGACATCCGGGATTAATCAGAGGGGTCAAAAAGGGGAAGCAAAAATTCCTCAGTAGCTCAGTTGGTTAGAGCATCTGACTGTTAATCAGAGGGTCTCAGGTTCAAGTCCTGACTGAGGAGCAAAGGCTAAGGTCGACAATTGTCGGCCTTTTTTTATGTTTTATATCTATATCATATACTCTCCAAGTGCTGACAAGTACTATGTCGGTTATTCAAGTGACCCGCAACGAAGGCTCATTGAACACAATACTAAACCATTCAATACTTATACATCTAAACATCGGCCATGGATTTTGAAAGCATGTTTTGAATGCAGTGAATCGGAAAACCAAGCTATACTAATGGAGCGATTTATCAAGGAACAAAAGAGCAGAAAACTAATAAAGCAACTATGCGATCATTCATTTACTCCTTCAGGAATTTTAGCTCAGTTGGTTAGAGTCCCGGACGTCCGGGATTAATCAGAGGGTCGTTGGTTCAAGTCCAACAGGGGGAGCAAAGGCTAAGGTCGACAATTGTCGGCCTTTTTTTATGTTTCCGCCGCTCATTGTGATGTGACAAAAACAATTATCAATGATCCATAAGTATTGACTGACTGAGCATCAACTTTTCCACAATCACTTGATGATGGACATGAAATCTATACATTCGCGACGTTCAATTTATAAATCCAGTAAACAACAAAAACCAAATAGTAAATGAAAAAAATTGCAATCGTTTGTGCAAGCGTTTTATTCTTTGTCGCTTGTCAAAAAAACTCAGTAACAACAACAGCAAATCATCTTGAAGATGTGGTCTTGGAACACAAGAACAAAGATGCAGAGGTAACAGCAAGAAGACCGAAGCCAATTAAACCGGGTACCCCAACGGACACAATTCAGCCACCAGTGATTCCGACAACGACGGACAAAACAATACTCTATCTTGATTTCGATGGACAAATTGTTAGCGGTACAGTGTGGAGTAGTGGAACGATAATTTGTAGCAGTAGTGGCTTAACTGCGGAACAACAAGAAACGGTAAGGTCAAGAGTTCAGGCAGATTATGCTAAAGTATCACAGAACATTGTAGTATCAACAAGCGAAAGTCAATTCTATTCTTATCCGATTAACAAACGAATGAGGCTAATATTGTGTTCAAACAACTGGTATAATTCTAATGCCGGCGGAGTTGCTTACATTAATTCTTATACCTGGGGCGATGATACTCCATGTTTTGTATTTACAGGGTCTTACAGCTACAATGTTGACAACATCAGTAATGCGGCTTCACATGAACCCGGACATACTTTCGGTTGCAGGCATCAATCGTTGTGGGATGCAGCCTGCATCAAAATAAGCGAATACCGTAGTGGTTGCATAATGGGTTGGGGCAGGGAATGGGCTATCGGAACAAATTCATTAGGGTGCAATACTATCCAGAACGACATTGAAGTAATTAAAGCAAACTTATAATTAAGAAACGTAAGACTATTTGAACAGGAAATCGCAGACTTAAAATGTTTAGCCCTAATGATTCAACGCTATCGAGGATGGGAGTGTCTGTAAAATGGTCCAAAACTACCTGCGTATAGAATAAGTAAAGCCGCTTAATGCGGCTTTACTTTTGGATCTTGCTTTCTTAATTATTGTTCTTTCTTTTGCTTGTGCAAAAGAAAGAACGAAAGAAAAGCACACCGGCAATGATATACAGCCATTGCCGGACGCCTTGATTTAACTTTTGTGCTACTGTTAACTGAACTAAACAATTCTTATCATCTCCATCGACGATAATTGTGGTTTGTTTTTTTAATCGATCCTTCACAAATCTTGTTTCAGATAATCATGAATTTTCCAGCGCCTTCTTTTTCGTCATCTATTGTTCACGAGCATCTCTAAAGTATGTAAACGAAAAAGACAGCGCCTTTAGAGTTTACAAATAACACGCAGCATCATCTTCGTTCTATCGCTTCGATAAAAAAGTTCATTTACAAAATGCCGGAGTGTTCATGTGCGTTGGCCTGCCCGGCCGGCGGAGCATCGGGCCGGGCTTGATCTTTTTGGTTCTTTTTGCATCAAGGCAAAAAGAACATGAACCATTTATTCTAAGGTTACCACGAGTGTCTCTTCTTTCTTAACTGTAAAAGATTGGTTGAACACAAATCTTAAGGCTGATTCTTGATTTTTTTCAACTTCTCAATAATTACCTCCGAAGTCAGTTTTTAGTAGTCACTGTATAATTATTTTCGCAGCCATCAAAACAAAAAAGTAAATGAATCTATCCGCTCCCTTCCACCTGCCCATCTTAAATATGAGTTTATCAAGATTCTTATTTGTTATTATCACTTGTGCATTTCTTTCCAGTTGTGCTTCGATTGTAAGTAAAACCAATTGGCCCGTTTCAATTGACTCTAAGCCTGAAGGTGTTCATGTTTCTATTATAAATAAAAGAGGCATAGAAGTATTTACAGGAAAAACTCCCCTTGTCACAAAACTTAAATCGGGAAGCGGCTACTTTACCAAAGAAAGCTACACAGTAGTTATGACCTATAATGGCATTGAAAAAAGAACGATCAATCTTGAGTGTTCAATTAACGGCTGGTATTTCGGTAATCTCTTCATCGGAGGATTGATCGGTATGCTAATTGTTGATCCTGCAACTGGTGCGATGTACAGACTTGACAGAAAAGAAGTCTATGAAGTGTTCAAAGAAACTAGTACCAGTCAACTGAAGGTTCTTGATATAAATAATATTCCGCTTGAGTGGAAAACTAATTTAACCGAACTATAAAATAAACGGTTCTATCTATGAAAACAAATAAAGCCGCGTTAAGCGGCTTTATTTTTGCGCCAAGAGTTTTTCTTCTTTCTTAATGTACTTTCTTTTGCTTGTGCAAAAGAAAGTACCAAAGAAAAGCACACCGGCAATGATATACAGCCATTGCCGGACGCCTTGATTTAACTTTTGTGCTACTGTTAACTGAACTAAACAATTCTTATCATCTGCATCGACGATAGTTGTAGTTTGTTTTCTTGATTGATCATTCCCTCAACTTGTTTCCATCTTATACCAGTCTTAATGATGTTCCAGCGCCTTCTTTTTCGTCATTAATATTTCACGAGCATCTCTAAAGAATGTAAACGAAAAAGACAGCGCCTTTAGAGTTTACAAATGACACGCAACAAGAACTGCGGCCTATCACCTCATTAACTAAATCCAGTTACAAATTATCGGAGTGTGCATGTGCGTTGGCCTGCCAAAAACAGCGGAGCATTTGTTTTTGGCTGCCTTTTTCTTTGTTTCTTTCTTTTGGGCAAGCAAAAGAAAGAAATGCAATAGAAATATGTTTCAAGTCAAAGACATACAATATCCACCCCAAAATGAAAACTATTTATAGTCGAAGTGCCTCACATTTCCCCTTAGGTTTTTAAATTCGGCTCATTTTTAGTAGGTGTATACTCATTATTTATCTAAACATTATTAATCATGCTAAAAGAATTATTTGATCTCGTAAAGGGAGAAGCAACAGACACTGTAATTAATAATCCTGATGTTCCTAACCAATACAATAATGATGTGGTGGCTGAAGCCACCAATACTGTAGCATCAGGTCTTCGTAACGTCGTTGCCGGCGGCGGTGTGCAAAACGTTTTATCGATGTTTGGCGGCAATACAAATAAGAAAAGCTTGCTTAGTAACCCGATAGTGTCAATGATGAAGGGGCATTTTGCATCTAAGCTTATGAATAAATTCAGAATGGGACCGAGCCAGGCAAATAATTTATCGGGCAATCTTATACCCAATGTATTGGGCACGCTGATCAATAAAAGCAACGATAGGAATGATTCGTCTTTTTCCCTGGAAAAACTATTGGCCTCGATTACAGGTGGAAGAAGTAACGAAGTCACTTCGCAGAGTGGCGGAATCGGCGGACTGCTAAACCAATTTAATGGAGGAAGTCAAAGTAATGGCGGCGGCGGGCTAATGGATATTGTAAAAACGCTTGCTGGTGGGGCGCAGGAACAACAGCAAAGGAACGGAGGTAGTTTGCTTGATCTTATCAAAGGCTTTGCCCGCTAAGAATTGCTGAACAAAACGCCGATGATAACAAGAATGAAGTTGCTAAAAGAGAAGCTCAACTTTTATTGTTGAGTAAATACCTGTAGTGCTGTTATGGGCAGAAGTTAAGTTGTTTTGATTGTGAAAAGAAAAAATCTTATTGCCGCTTACTGCTTCTTCCGAAATGTTTATCTGCAAAGTCAAGATACTGCTGCCAGTCATATAAAGTAAAATCATGCTTACCTGTACGTATATGATACCGGATGGTTTCGCCAACAGGATGATCAACAGGAGGCATAGCATTTACACCCAATCCTTTTTTACCAAACAAACTATAAACAGGTTCCGCATTTTTCGCACTAAGAAATTCTCCTTTTGGATCTGCCCACCAATCATCTGCAGCGCTTGCTACATACAATGGTCTTGGCGCCATCAAAGCCAGTAATATGTGCATGTCTACGGGTAATTTTTCAGGATGCTTATTGTACTGTTTAAAAGCTGGTGCAAACCAATGCGGGAATGAAGTGTTTATCTTTTCTATTGTTTCCCCGAACCAACGTTTTGATAGAGCAGCACCACCTTCGCCTGAATTATTAGAAACAACAATAGCAAAGCGTTCATCATTAGCAGCTGCCCACAAACATGCTTTACCCAACCTGGAGTGTCCTGTTATTACTACTTTTTTTGCATCTATGTCTGCATCTGTTTCCAGGTAATCCATTATCCGGCTTAAACCCCAGGCCCATGCACCAATAGCGCCCCATTCATTCTCATGAATAGATAACTCTGTTTTCAGTGTTGTTCGTATTCCTGTTTTCCAACCATCTGGATGATCTGGCTCCAGGTCGCCGTAATAAGCAGTAGCTAACCCATATCCCCGCTTAATGATTTCTTCCACTGCCCACTTACCTGCATTTTTTCCTCTCGAAGCTTCCGTTGCCCGGTTGTTGACTATTCCAATTTGTTCTTCATTCATCATCCATCGTGCTGACAACCTGATGCCGCTGTCTGCATGGATCGTTTGATTGCCATAAAAATTCAAACCCATAAAAACGGGAACAGGTCCTTTAGCAGACTTTGGCAGGTAGATCAGCAGATCCATTGAAGGTGCTGATGCAGTGTTGGTAAATAAAATGGTCACTTGTTTCCGTATAGCTGATCCTCCCAATGCAAAAGAATCAACAGAAATAATTTTAAATTTCATGTTCCCGGGTTTAACCGGCATTCTGCCATATACATTGTCTGCAAATAATTTAAGTAGAGCTGCACGTTGCTGGTGCAACCATTGTTGCGGATCAGTCACCCGCTTACCATCCGCTCTCTGTAACGGATCAGGCAATGTATAAGCAGGTACTTTCGTCTCGTCCTGGTTAATTAAAATATCCTGTGCTGCTATTTCCAGTCCTTCAAAAAAGAAAACAATACAAAATAAAAAGGAAAGCAAACGATATCTGTGATCCATGAGAAATAGTTAAAGTTAAGGATTGCAATTACTGGTTTGAAATTACGAACATTTACGCCGTTGATTTATATGCTGGCATTTGCTGGGGCCTCGCCTTGCCATTGTATATGATTTGAAACTCAAGATGGCGAAGACCCCTGGCGGGACCACAAAAATTACCATCCACAGTTAATAATTGGTCAATTGAAAACATCATTTTATCCAATATAGCCAGGGCTCTTGAATATTCTAGCGACTTTTGTGTGTTAACTAATTAGCATTATCTCATTTGTTTATTGTATTAGACTGATGGAAACGTATTCAATATTGTCCGGGTATGCTTTGAATATATTTAACTGTATCGTATTTTTCGCCTGCCAGCCAACCGCTACTACTCATGAACATAGTCGCCTTTTTTGATATTGAGACAAACCCTGAAACAGGTAAAATCCTCGATATCGGCTGTATCAAGTCAGACGACGCCCGGTTTCATAAAAACTCTATTTCCGATTTTCAAGATTTCATTAAGGACTGCAAGTTTCTGTGCGGCCACAATATTTTACAACATGATCTGAAGTATTTAGAAGAACATGCAGGCAGTCTGGATTTAAAAAAAATCAAATCAATTGACACTCTTTTATTTTCTCCCTTGCTTTTTCCAAAAAGACCCTATCACAGGTTATTGAAGGATGATAAAATACAAACTGATGAAAAAAATAACCCGTTCAATGATTCAATTAAAGCCAGGGAATTATTTATAGACGAAGTTGATGTGTTTAATCGGTTAGATGAATCATTAAAAACTATTTTCTATAACCTTTTGGACAACATTGATGGTTATTCTCCTTTTTTTGAATACATCAATTTTAAAGAAAAACTAGAAGTCGAAGAACTTGAGAAACTAATCAAGAGACAATTTGTTGATAAGATTTGCAGCAATTGCAATATTTCGAGTTTGGTTAAACACAATCCTGTTTCACTTGCATATGCATTGGCATTAATTAATTGCAATGATAGATATTCAATAACTCCGCCCTGGATTTTAAAAACTCATCCCCAAGTAGAACAGTTATATTTTCTACTGTGCAATAATCCATGTTTAAGTGGTTGTCGTTATTGCAATCAAGCATTTGATCCTTTTCAGCCTCTCAAAGATTACTTTGGATATCCTTCGTTCAGAACCTATAACAATGAACCATTACAGGAAAATGCAGTAAAGGCGGCAATAAATAATAAATCAATTCTCGCCATCTTTCCAACAGGTGGCGGGAAATCGATCACTTTTCAGATCCCGGCATTAATGAGTGGTAGAAATGCAAAGGCCTTAACCGTAATAATATCGCCTTTGCAATCATTAATGAAAGACCAGGTTGATAATATGGAAAAGAAAGGGATTACAGAAGCCGTAACAATTAATGGCCTATTAGATCCAATTGAAAAGAGCAAAGCAATCGAACGAGTTGAAAATGGAAATGCAAGCATTCTTTATATTTCGCCGGAATCATTGCGTTCAGTTACAATTGAGCGACTACTTTTAAAAAGAAAGATTGCTCGTTTTGTAATAGATGAAGCACACTGTTTTTCGTCGTGGGGACAAGATTTTAGAGTTGACTACTTATATATAGGAGACTTTATTAAAGGACTTCAAAAAAAGAAGAATATTGAACATCCAATCCCGATATCATGTTTTACTGCTACCGCAAAACCAATAGTAATTGAGGATATAAAAACCTACTTTAATGAAAAGCTGAATGTTAACCTTGAGGTTTTCCGGGCTCCGTCTTCCCGCACGAATCTTCAATATAAAGTTTTTCAAAAAGATAATGAAGATGATAAATACAATCAGCTTCGACTAATAATTGAAGCGAAGAATTGCCCAACCATAATTTATGTTTCCCGCACCAGGAAAACATATAAGCTATCACAACGATTGTCTGAAGACGGGTTTTTAGCCAGGCCATTCAATGGTAAGATGGACAAGGTCGAAAAAATAGCAAATCAAAATGCATTTATGTCCGGAGAAGTCGACATCATCGTCGCTACCTCAGCATTTGGAATGGGTGTCGACAAAAGCGATGTTGGAGCTGTTATTCATTATGATATTTCAAATTCATTGGAAAATTATATCCAGGAAGCAGGCCGTGCCGGAAGAGATGAGAATATAAAAGCAGATTGTTTTGTACTTTTTAATGAGGATGATCTCGATAAACACTTTATACTCCTTAACCAGACTAAGATTAGCGTTAAGGAAATTAACCAGGTTTGGAAAGCAATTAAAGAGATTACCAAAACAAGAGCGCAGGTATCAAATTCAGCACTTGAAATTGCTCGAAAAGCCGGGTGGGATGACAGCCTTAATGAAATTGAAACAAGAGTTACTACCGCCATTGCTGCACTGGAAGATGCTGGCTATCTGAAACGAGGACAAAACATGCCTCGTGTTTATGCAAATAGTATTTTAAGTAAAACAGCACAGCAAGCGATTATCAAAATCAATTCATCTTCAAAGATTGAGCAAGCCCTAAAGCAGGAGGCTATCAGGATAATAAAAAAACTCTTCTCAAGTAAGAGTAAAAGGTTATCAACGGAAGAACAGGCTGAATCAAGAGTTGATTATATATCCGATCAATTGGGTATCGTTAAAGAAAAAGTAATTCGAATAATCGGTCTGCTTAGAGAGGAGGAAATCCTGGCAGACACAAGGGATCTAACCGCATTTATTCGCAAGGGTGAAAACAGTAATAGATCATTAAATATTGCTGAGTCTTATGGAAAGCTCGAAAATTTCCTCGCATCAGTGATTGATGAAGAAAAAGATGATTATCATCTCAAACAAATAAATGAACATGCCATCCAGTTTGGATTAAAAGATTCCACCCCTTTAAAATTAAAAACACTCATAAATTTCTGGGCAATCAAAAACTGGATCAAAAAACATTTTCACGGAGGATCGAAATATCATGTTCAAATTAATTTAAAGGTTCCCAAAACTGAGCTAACCAGTAAAATTCAAAAAAGACATGAGTTATGTCAAATGATAACAGAATACCTGTATCAAAAATCAATTGGCCTGAAGATCGATGAGACCAAAGAAGATATCCTTATTGAATTCTCGGTTCATGAATTGAAACAGATGATCGATTCAAAAAAAGGACTTTTCAATATTACAGCAACTATCGATGACATAGAAGATACTCTATTTTACCTCTCAAGAATTGAGTCAATCAAAATTGAAGGTGGATTTCTTGTCGTTCATAATAAACTTACCATTGATCGCCTTGAAAAAAATAATCGTATTCAGTATAAAGAAAGCGACTATGAGAAGCTCGGCCAATATTACCAGCAGAAGGTTCAGCAAATTCACATTGTTGGGGAATATGCAAAAAAAATGATCCGTAATTATAATGAAGCATTACAATTTGTGGACGATTATTTTAGTCTGAACTATTCTTCCTTTCTAACTAAATATTTTCCGGGAAGCCGCCAAACAGAAATAAAAAGAACATTAACACCTGAAAAGTTTAAAAGACTTTTTGGTGAACTATCAGTAAACCAACTTGAAATAATAAATGATTCGCAAAACCAATATATAGTGGTAGCCGCTGGCCCCGGAAGTGGAAAAACAAGGGTCCTTGTACATAAACTAGCCTCATTATTACTTGCAGAGGATGTAAAGCATGAGCAATTATTAATGCTGACCTTTTCAAGAGCTGCAGCCACTGAGTTTAAGAAAAGGTTGATCGATCTGATAGGGAATGCTGCCAGCTATATAGAAATTAAAACTTTTCATTCCTATTGCTTTGACCTGCTTGGAAGAATTGGAAGTCTCGATCAGACGGACAATGTATTAAAAGATGCGATACAGAAAATCAGGAATGGTGAAATTGAGGTCAATCGCATTACCAAAACAGTATTGGTTATAGATGAAGCACAAGATATCAATGATGAAGAATATGAATTTATAACAACTTTAATGGATCTGAATGAGGAAATGCGTGTAATACTTGTTGGTGACGACGACCAGAATATATATGGATTTCGGGGAGCCGATTCAAAATATATGCAGCAGTTAATAGATCAGAAAAATGCTGCTATGTATGAGCTGACGGATAATTATAGAAGTAAAGCAAACATCGTTTCTTTTGCAAATCAATGGGCAACTAATATTAACCGGCGTTTAAAATCCCAACCTGGTTTTGCAATAAACAGCGAACCCGGTAATATTAGTATAACACAATACAGTACCAGCAACCTTATCGTTCCACTGGTTAATTCAATTATGAATACAGGTTTGATAGGAAGCACCTGTATTTTGACAAAAACCAATGATGAAGCCATGTTGTTAACAGGCTTGCTCATCAAAAATGGACTACCTGCAAAACTTATTCAGAGCAACGATGGGTTTAATTTGACCAATCTTTATGAGATCCGGCTTTTTTCCAAATTGATCTTTCAAAACGAAGATTCTCCTATTATTAGCCAGGAAACCTGGAATGAAGCTATTCGTCAATTAAATACTGATTGCAAAGGAAGCAATCAACTCGATCTTGTGTTGAAGATCATAAACGAATTTGACCAGGTGAATCAAAATAGAAAATACAAAAGCGACTGGAGTTCATTTTTAACAGAATCAAAGATTGAAGATTTCACAAACATCGATTCTGAAACGATATTCGTTTCCACAATTCATAAGGCCAAGGGAAAAGAATTTGATAATGTTTATTTGATGCTTAATCAGCTTAGACCTTATGACGATGAAGCAAAACGCCAGTTGTACGTTGCAGTCACACGGGCAAAATCCAACTTACACATTCACTATAATGAATCCTTTTTAAGAGGCTATTTACAGGACAGTGTCTCCTACAAATTTGATAACAATGTCTTTCCTGAGCCTGAACAACTTTCAATTTGGTTAACACATAGGGATATTTATCTTGGATATTTCGAATATGTGCAGCAAAAAATGAATGGATTGCAATCTGGAAAAAATCTAACAATATTAAAAGAAGGTTTGGGAAATACAAATGGCCAGTTGCTAATAAAATATTCCAGGAGTTTTACTAATCAACTTAATGAATACATTAACAAAGGATATAAATTAAGCAATGCGAGAATAAACTTTATTGTTTATTGGAACAATAAGGATAAAGGTCTTGAATCAAAAATTATTCTGCCGGAAATTACACTCACAAAAGGCCAATAAAATGGTATGGCTGTAACGGGTGATGCCCAAACACAATTGGAGCCGCTCAAAAAACTTGGCTTTGGTGATCCGGTGTTGCTAAATCGGCAATGAGGCATTTTGATTGTTGAGTGGACTATTTAAAACAAAATTCCAACACCACAGTTAACTGACTGTAAACTGCCGATTAATTGCAGATGATGTGATTATCCTCTTATTATGAAATTTTATTAGTTGTGATTTCTGTAACAAATAAGAATATTGACATCAATCATTTTGTTTGATGAAAAGACATCAAACAAATTTTCTTTCTTAGGTTTGCAAAAGCATTACGAGTTCTCCGGTTTTACCGGAGACGCCAACCGAGCAACCGTTGCTACGGTGGACAAACAATGCGGACATACAAAGTCAAAAGAAACGGAAAAAATTTCCTCTTCTTACTTTTAGTTCCACTGCGTTAATAAGTAATGCTGAATATTTTTTAATCTAAAAATTTCAGCAACATGAACACACAACAATTTCCATCTTACATCGGGTTCGGAAAACTCCGTAGCGAAACGATCTCTGAAAACAACGATGAGATCACTGCAGATTATTATTTTCTTGATCGTCCCGTACATCGGATCTCGATCTTGATCAACAAGACCAGCAACCCTTATTACCACATGACGGATCTGCCCCTTGATGAAGGGATCAGCAGCAGCTCGGCCAAATTAAATACGCTGGCCATTTTTCATTTTAATGGACTTGATTGTACGACCAATCCTGTATTTGATCATGTGCGACAAAAAGTTTGTGGTTTAGGAAATATTTATTTTGAAAACTTCATATCCTGGAAAGATACTTCTCCCATCTATTCTTGCCACCCCGCCGGAAAGATCGCATTGCTAAGACTTCCCTGTAACCCAGATGAGGATCGCCTGGAATGGCTTGATAATAAATTTGAAAATGAACAGCCACATTTTGGCGATGGCGAAGAAAGTTTATTTTATCCTGTCGAATTTTATCCATCAAGGTTAATTGTAACCGACCATCATGGATCTAAAACCATCCGGAATATTACAATGAGCGAATTTGTTGTACCCGTTGCTTATTTGTATGATGCCTGTAAGTGGCTATCCGAAGAAGGGATCATAGAAAAAGAATATGCTATGCGGCTACTCGTACAGGATGTTGGCAGACGAACACATAATAGCATTCAGATCTTTCCGGTCAACAACGCAAGTGAATTTCCTGGCTATAAGATCTTTTTACAGGGAACAAATGGCAAAGAAAAATTCGAACAGACGATCAGTGAGATCGATGATCATACAAATGCATAAAAAATTATTCAAATTAAAAACAAAGCGATATGGAAAAAGGAACATGGGTAGTTTGCATAAATGACAGCGACTGGTCTCCGAATGCTTATATAAAAATGAGTGCCCTTCCGGTTAGGAATGAATTGTACCAAGTACGAGATGTAGTTCCTCGTATACCGGGTGTATCGTCAGGACGGGGTATCAAACTGGAAGGCATTTATGGGGAAGAAAGCTATTCTACTTCCACAAACGGTAAAAAATACTGGGTGGAGTACCACTTCCGCGGAGATCGTTTCCAGGTAGTGAATGATCTCTGGAGTTTTCTTACACAGGAAAGTGATGTGCAGAAAAAATCAAATGATTTTCACAGAAACCACCAGAAACTTTTGAGTTCTCTTGTAACGAAGAGCTATGAAGGTCTCACTGATGAAGAGAAGCGATATTGGAATAATGTTTATTGATAATTAACAAAAAAGAAATGAAATGAGATCAAATGTTGAATATGTTTAACGATTATACACTGAATGCGCATCAACAATGACGTAAAATTTAACAAGAATAAAAGCACTGGATCAGGATGTCAAATCCTCGGAAGTCTTTTCTTTGGCGAAGATCAGATTGCAAAAAAATAAAAAAATTATAAGGGCTAAACTAAATAGATACTAATATGAATGCAGGAGAAGAATTAAATTATCTCGCCTTGAACCAGGATATTTTTGGAAAGATAATGTGTATTGGAAAAGGTTTCAGTGAAGGAACAGATAAGATCCCGGAGCAAACGCCCCTGGGATTTAAGGTCTACCTGAACGGTCGACATAAACTCCCGAAATTTAGCAAGATCAATGAGGTATTTCATATCGGTAAAATTCATTATCCATCTTTAATGATAGCTAATGCCAGTGCAGAATTGATCTATGAGCTCGGTATTTGCAAGAATGCCTACCTTATAATAATCCGTCTGAAAATCGATGAGTCTGTTAATGAAGGATCCGCCGCAGCTGTTGATGCGTTGGCGCTTATCAAACGGGCTGACCTTCCACCGAACATGGTTGATGATGAAAATCTTAATGCGTGGGTTTCAAAAGCAATGATGTTCTGTCATTTTATGCGATTATTTGAGTTTTACGAAACGAAGGATGACCTGGAAGATTGGGAGTTCGAAGGCGATTTTATCAACCATGTCGTTGATGAATATTTTGAGTATAAAGCCACCTTGAAACATACAGGAGATGAGTCAAAAGCAATTTAGCAACGACACGATCTTGAAAAACAAGATCATACTTCACATACCACATTCATCAATTAATATTCCGATAATGGAGGGATATATTGTTGACGTAAATTCTTTAGCGAATGAAATGCTGAAGTTGACTGATTGGTATACTGATGACCTTTTTTATTCCGATGATGACGAAATGATAAAAGCAGAATTCTCCCGGATATTTTGCGACCCGGAAAGATTTACGGATGATTCACAAGAAATAATGGCTCAATATGGAATGGGTGTTCTTTACGAAAAAAATGATGAAGGAGAAGTTATAAGAAGAGTAACACCAGAATTCAAAGAAAGGATATTGAATAATTTCTACTGGCAGCATCATAATAAACTTAGTGAAGCAGTAAATAAACAATTGAACCTCTTTGAAAAGGCTTTGATCATAGATTGCCATTCATTTCCAGGTAAACCTTTAAAGAGAGACCTTGACAAAGATCCGGATAGACCTGATTTTAATATAGGCACTGATCCTTTTCATACACCAAAACATTTAATAGACTTATCGATATCATTTTTTGAAAATGCTGGATACACATTAGGAGTTAATCGGCCATATAAAGGCTCAATAGTTCCATTAGAGCATTATAACAAGAACAAAAACGTTCAAACTATAATGCTTGAAATAAATAGAACTTTATACTTGAAAGAGCCAACCAACGAAAAGTCAGAAAAATATTCAGAAATAAAAAAAGTCACAGGAAATTTTATAAAAACAATTAAAAACAGCTTATAGCATCGGTTTGATAATATGGCGGCTGACATACTTCTATGAAACATTTGTGCTGACAACGTCAACATTTGAATTTATTATTGCAAAGTCTCAGGTGTTCCTTTTGCCCTCATCTCAATTTTTATCTTACCACCATTCTCACCTGAATACTTACCATCAAATTTTATGTCATTCTTTCCCTGTGCAAGAACCGGTAAAGGCTTATCAATAGTTTGTAATAACTGCCATTGATTATTATAAATCTTTATCGTTTTACCATCGCAGTATAAAATTTGCTTTTGCTTCAAACTCACCGGCAGCAACAAAGGATCCTGCTGGTTAACAGAAATGCTTAGCTCATCAAACGATGTATTCGGGTCGTTGTCTTTTTCATTCATCATCGTAATGATAAATGTAAATGGCTGTGCTGCCGCCGGGTTATCAAATTGAAAAGATGAATAAGTTGGTTCACCGGGTTGTTTTATTTTTTGCTCGTGCAGGTAATAAGAATTATACACCGGTAGCAGCTCATACCCGCCATTAGCATTTACCTGTAAATGAAATTCATTTTTTGTGTCCTGTAATTTCAATTTCTGCGCTTCCGTAAAAAGGCCGTGCTGCCTTACATTTTCCCAAAGTTTTATTGCATTCAGTATTTCGTCTTTGCGGCCATGCTTCTTAATTGTTTCAATGCTGGTGGACAAACCAAAGCCTGCATCGAAACCAGCGCCGCGGGCCAGCATCCATTCAATATCTTCAATTGATGTTTCAGCTTTCAAACTAAACCAACCGAGCATCGAAGGCATTAAGTTGCGGCGATAGAACTGTTGATTTTTCAATCGCAGTTGCAATTGACTTTCCCGGAAACCTGCATACCATGGTTCGCCCCAGTTCATGCGGGTGTACACATGCCAGAAATAATGACCGGGATTGCTGGCATCATTGATCACTCTTCCTTTTAATTCCGGTTTCAGATCATCAAACCATGTTTTGGTAAATAGCTGTTTGCCATAATCACCCATGCCTTCACTCCAGCAACCTTCCAACCCGTCGAAAGAAATTTGCATCAAGCCTGTTTCATTAAACAACCGGGCAATTGTTTTGGCGATCTCCTGGTCCAGTTCATGATTACCTAAAAAAACCTGGTAAGGATGATCCATCAGTTTGCCAATGCTATCATTGACTTTATGACCCATTGCCTGTGTACCAAAAGCACCCCGCTGGCAATTCAATAATTTCCAGGGAGCAACTGCCGAAATACTTGTATATCGAATGATCTCATTGCCCACAAAAGCAGCTTTTAATGTATTATTCTCAAACTGGTTGAAGAACCCGGGATCTTTGATGGTAATTTCTTTTGTTGCTTCATCAATATTTTCTGTTAGTTGTGAAACCCCAACCTTTGCCAGTCGTTTATCGGGCACAGGTGTTACATAAGGATCTTTCGTT
>JBIOVR010000230.1:0-2544 GCA_044867875.1 Chitinophagaceae bacterium | reverse complement strand
CCATTCTTTGAAATTGAAAACTGGAAATTGCGGATATTCTTCACTCCCGGAATATCCATCAGCAAACTGATAATATCAGAAGAATAATATTGCTGTTTAAGATCGGCATTTTGCATGGCTTCATTGGTTAAAAATCCATGCTCAAGTGTAGGGCCATTAAAAATTTCCTCAACAGGGATATTTTGATCAAGCAATTCTTTTAATGTGCTGAATTGTACCGGTGGGAGTAAATAGTTTTCAACGACTGCAAAAATTTGTGCTTGCACAGATTCAAGGTCAGCATTTACCTCAACATCGATATCTGCACAAAGCGATATATCTTCCGTATCAACAGTGCCAATATTGTATAGAAAATCTTCACAGAGATTTCTGTGTTGCATCAACTTTTTCCTGACACGAGAAAATATTTTAAATATTTCACGGGGACGTTGCCAATATTTTCGAAAAATTTCATTTGCCGGAATCTCATTCACTGCTTTTACCAGCTCATCTCCTTTTACAAGCCCACTAAATTTATCCGGCATCTTTGTCATCTTCACCAATACCTTATCCAATACTCTTTGTTCGGCGTCATACTTTATCGTCCATCTTGTTTCCCATTTGGATCTTTTCAATTTTCCAAGTTCAGCTGGTTTTATTTTGGGATCGGGTGAAAGCTCAACTTTTACATCAGTAATTTTATCAGCGTTAAACATTGAAGCGAGTTCTCTATTCTTTACATCGTTTGATGACCAATGCGGAAAGACCACTTGAGCTTCTGATGAAGCTAAGTCAGCTTTTATAAATTTAATTACAACAACACTGCTGTTGAGGTCACCAAAAAGAGGATGCTCATCCAATTCTATTTTAACTGCATATAAGCCTTTGATCTTAACTTCCTCATTGTTCCGTACATGTTGCCTGTCTTCCGGAATAGTGATCTGTGTATCGATATCTGATTCATGAAGCAGCAAACTGTTTTTGCAATATGCAAACAAATGGATCCCTTCCTGCCATGTATTACCGTTTTCATCTTTTGGAAATAACCAGGCATTCCGAATTCCCGGCATATCAACTAATATCCTCCTGTAATCATTTATCGTGATGGGATCAGTAGTAAAAATTTTTTTAGCAGGATGAAAAGCATTTTCTGTAACTGAGCCATCTTCCTCTCTTATCATATCATTTACAGAAAAACCGGTACGATAACCAAGATCCATCAATGCATAACAAAGAACTTCAAGAATGGTGATACCCGGATCATGCAGGTTGTGATCAGTCCACAACTTTCCTGAAAGTTGCTGGATATAAGTAAGACCTTTTTCCCGCAGATGATCAAAATCCTTTGTGGCGGGAAGCGAAGAAGTTTTTATTATCGTATTATCAATTGCCACTGTTCAATTCTTTATTAATAGACCAATACTTGTTGATTTGCTGTTTTCAATTTACCATCGACTTTATGTACAGGGGCGGATATAAGCACAGATGCAGGTGATGAGGCAGTGGCCTTATCACCAGTAAGAGATTGCTGATGTGCTATCACTAACTTCTCTACAAAATCTATATAAGGCAGCTCTTCAATAAAATCCAGTAATGCGGCACGGTAAATTGTACCTCCGAACTCAGGTTCACGGCCATCATCAAATGCCCATGGCGAAAGAAAACGTTTGATATCGGTTTGTAATTTCTTTTCATAAAACATTTCGTCTTTAATGTCGCTAGTAAAGGTGACGATCGTATCCACAGTTATTTCTTCAAACAACGGGTTCATAACTTCAATATTTGCAAAAGGCGAAGCCTGTTGTACAATGAACTCTTTTATTGCTGTTAATTTCGACTTACTGACCAATGGTTTATAGGCAGATGATTGTGCAGAAGTTTTACCTGCAACCAATACTATCAATCCACCAGCTTTTGAGATCACTTTCCTTTCACCGCCAACTATTTTCAGTGCGGCATGATCCAATACTTTTACTTTATATATATCGGGAAATGCTGTAGCGATGATATGTTCATAATCCCATGCACTGACAGCACGACTTTTATGACGCAGTCTTTCACTCGTCCTTATATAGATATTTTTATTTTCCTCTTCCAGTCTTCCATCGAATGTGGCATATGGTTGCTGTACTTTTTTTATCGAAGCTTGTTTAGGAAATAGCTGGGTTATCGTATTAGCAGGCAGGTTGCTTCCTAAACTTGCAGCATCATTGCCGCTATCTATAAACTGCGCAAGTACAGCTTGCGTATGAATAGAAAATATTTTACAAACAGCTTTTGCCTGGTTAAATTTTATACATGCCCTTAACCAAAATTCACCTGAAGGCAATAAAGTATTATTTGTGCAATCATAACCGGGAGATACAAATGAAACAATACCTGATTGTATCAGCCCCTTTGTTCCATCCCTGAATTGTGCAGAATCAAAATTTTTCCAACTGTTATTATGAAGAAAATTCCAACTTACTTCCGGGTTGGGTAATGTTGGATCAGCAGTTCCTTCTTCTACTTGTATCAGCACATTTAAACTTTGTGCCTGTGCCAGGTTTTTAAATCCAATAAAAA
>JBIOVR010000229.1:0-4893 GCA_044867875.1 Chitinophagaceae bacterium | reverse complement strand
CATCACGGTAACCTTTCAATGAACTTACTTCCTCAACAAGACCCTCCTGCAACATCTTATCAACACGTGAATTTATATTTACATACAACTCTTCTTTCGGCAATTCCCAACCGATCTTAATTATATTAAATGGCCGCTCTGTCTTTTTATTTTTCCTAAATGAAAGAATGGATTGTCCTGTTGATTCCACCACTTCTAATGCCCTCATCAATCTTTGTGGGTTTTGTATTTCCCCAACTTTATAAAATTCCGGGTCTTTTATCTTTACTTGTTCCTGCAACCAGGATAATCCACGCAGTTCATAATCTGTAATGATATTTTTTCGAATTGTTTCATCGATTGGAGGAATCTCATCCAAACCCTCACAAAAAGCTTTGATATAAAGACCTGTTCCTCCAACCATAATAATTGTATCATGAGTTTTAAAGAGATCTTCTGCTTTTTGTAAAGCAAATTGCTCAAAAAAAGCCACGTTAATATTTTCTTTGACTGAATAGGAAGCAATGAAATGATGAGGTATCTCTTTTAATTCTTCGTCGGACGGTCTTGCCACACCAATTTTTAATTCTTTAAAGCATTGGCGGCTATCAGCAGAAATTATTTCAGTATGAAAATATCTTGCAAGCCCAATGGATATAGAAGTTTTACCAACAGCTGTTGGCCCGCAAATAATAATGACAGTCTTATCTTTTGGATTTTTCAAGAAACGCTCAATGTTCAGTGATCATTGAAACCATTTTTGATAGTAAAATGAAAGATCATTATGCTACTTCCTCGTCAACTACACCTCCATCACTTGCATCTTCATCACTTTCACTTTCACTCTCATCAGTAACCCCCAGATCTTCTCCTTCGTCACTTTTTTCAATAAATCCCTCTGCGCCTTGGGTGAGATCATACTTCTCTTCAACATCTGCAAACTTTGCTCCTAGTAATCCTTTGGTACCGTATTGACTTGGAGCTATCCCCTCCGTCCGGACCGTAGCCGGGTAACTCAATTTTGCATTCTCCTCTTTAGAAACATTTATCAATTCAACCATGAAGCTCCAGTTCTTATTGAAATCATAATTGTAAATAAACTTTTGCCCCGGATTTTTTATTTCACTGCCAACAGTAGTGTCTTTCATCAGCAATGGCGCAGCTTTGTAATCCTTTTCATACACATCCAGTGATATCTCTCTACCTCTTTGCCAGTGGTCATTGCTACGGAAAAATGTAGCCTTGTGCTTGTTGTCAAACTCATAGGCTTTTAATATCGCTTCATGCAATTCAAAAAAAGATTGTGTATGCCTTATAACTACATCACGATAAATACTATCATCATCTTCAAAATAGATCCTGAATTTTAATATTGTCATATGTCAAAAATACGATTTATGAATCAAGTCGCGATATCTATCACGAACGAAAACCGGACTTTACGGGTTTTAAATTTAACTCAGCTGCTTTTGCCAGCATGAATTCGTATGCATCATCATAATTATTTGGTATTACACCATCAAGTATCGCATCTTTTATTGCATCCTTGATTATTCCGACAGGTTTTGAAGGGCCCAATCCAAATATCTCCATGATCATTTCTCCGTTGATCGGTGGTTGCCAACTACGAATACGATCTTTTTCTTCCACTTCTTCGCAACGCTTCCTCACCAACTTAAAATTTTCCATGTACTTCTTCACCTTCCATTTATTCTTAGAAGTAATGTCCGCATCGCAAAGCATCATCAGCGCATCAAAATCCTCGCCAGCATCAAATAACAACCGGCGAATAGCAGAGTCTGTAATATTTTCTTTTGTTAAACTTATTGGACGAAGATGAAGCTCCACCATTTTACGAACGAACTTCATTTTTTCATTGAGCGGTAGCTTCAACTTTGTAAAGATCTTTGGCACCATTCTTCCGCCAACAACTTCATGACCATGAAATGTCCATCCATGACCCTCCTCAAATTTTTTTGTTACAGGTTTGGCGATATCATGCAAAACAGCCGACCATCGAAGCCATGTATCATCGGTTTTTTCTGAAATATTATCAAGCACTTTTAATGTGTGATAAAAATTATCCTTATGTCCTATGCCATCTTTATACTCTGCACCAGCAAGATCCACCATTTGTGGAAAAATAATATGTAACAAACCTGACAGGTATAAAAGATCAAACCCAACTGATGGTACCGTGCTATCAATAATTTTTATAAGCTCATCTGTTATCCTTTCCTGGGAGACAATGGAGATACGATCAGCATTGTCTTTGATTGACTGGAAAGTTTTTTCTTCAATAGCAAATCCAAGTTGTGAAGAAAAACGAATGGCACGCATCATACGAAGCGGATCATCACTAAAAGTCTGCAATGGATCAAGTGGGGTACGAATAATTCCTTTTTCTATATCCTTGACCCCATCAAACGGGTCAATAAGTTTTCCAAAATCTTTTTCATTTAAACTTATTGCGAGTGCATTGATGGTAAAATCGCGGCGATCCTGGTCATCTTTTAAAGTTCCCGGAGCAACAGATGGCTTACGGGAATGATACTGATAACTTTCTTTGCGGGCACCAACGAATTCCAAATCAAAATCATTAACCCTGATATGTGCAGTACCGAAATTTTTAAAGTAACTAAACTTTGGTTCGGGATTAAAACGTTTTGCAACAGCTTTAGCTAATGCAATCCCATCTCCCACACAAACGATGTCAGCATCTTTGGTTTTGCGGTCAATTATTTTATCCCTCACAAAACCTCCGATCAAATAAGTCTCCACTCCCAACTCTTCGGCAGCGTGGGCAATCTTCTTCAAAATGAATAATTCCTTTTCTGTGCATTTAATATCCATAGACGCTGGCAAAGATAATTGATGTATTGGCTATGGACGAAGAATGGTCACATTGCCATTATTCCATTTAATAAGTGAAGATGGTTGAGCAGAAGTTTCATCCTGTTGTCTGTATTGAACAATATGATCAACTACGTTTTTTATTTCGTCGCTTATTTCTTTAAAAAATTTTGGAGCTGGCATTCCGGAAATATTTGCCGATGTAGAAACGATCGGCTTTCTGAATCTTTTAATTAAACGACGACAGAATTCTTCTTTACAAATTCGGATAGCAATAGAACCATCCTTCGCAACAAGATTATCAGCAAACCCTAACGCCCCCTCATAGACCACTGTTGTGGGCTTTGTTGCTTTATCTAAATAATCAAATAAAGAAAGATCGGGAGCTGCTACATGCTGCATGATATCTTTTTCATCGGCAACCAGCACTATCATTGCCTTTTCATCGCTGCGCCTTTTTAATTTATAAATTTTTTCCACTGCTTTTTCATTTGTTGCATCACAACCTATACCCCAAACAGTGTCGGTTGGATAAAGGATCAATCCACCGCTCTTCAATACCTCCAAACATTTCTCTATATCTTTTTCAAAACTCATTGTACACTTTCAACTTTCAGTTTTTCATAAACTCTCATCACATCAGCCGCACATTTTTGTTGTGTAAAATTTTGTGCATGTTGCCAGCCCTTTTCTTTCAATGCTTCGGTAAATGATCCATCAGCAAAAATAGTTTTCATTCCTTCGGCTATCTCTTCTGAACTATTCGGATCTACGTAATACGCACCATCACCACCAGCTTCGGGCAAACATGAAACATTTGAAGTAATAACCGGCAACCGACTCCACAAAGCCTCCAATACAGGAATACCAAAACCTTCAAAGAAAGATGGATAGATCATTGCTATTGCTGATTGATAGATCGCCGGAAAATCATCAGCTTTCAAAAAAGAAGAAGCAACTTTCGCCAAAGGATCTTCAGATAAAAAAATGATCTGCTTATCCAAACCATTCTGTTTAATGAAATCTTTTACCTGCTGCTTGTATTTAGTTCCATCACCAATTACTACCAATGGAATCTTAAGCTCGTTTCGCAAAAGATAAATTGCTTTACAAATTCCCATCAGATTTTTTCTTTCGATTATAGAGCCGACATAAAGAAAATACTGATCCGGTAGGGAATACTTCTCTTTTATTTGTTGTTTTATTTTCTCACTAACAGTTTCACCAAATGCAGGATTACAACTCTGATAACATACAGATATCTTTTTTTCCGGAGTTTGGTAAAACTCCATAATGTCTTTTTTTGTCTGCTCACTGATAGCAATTACTTTATCTGCATGATCACAGGCATACTTGAATTTTCTTTTATAGATCTCAACATCAATTTTAGAGTACTGAGCAGGGAAACGTTCAAAGATCACATCGTGAATAGTAACAACTGACCTGATATCCGTCACATCTATATCAAGCGGGATCTCATTACTAAGTCCATGATAAATATCAATGTTCAGTTTCTCAAGATCACTTTTTATCCATGTACTTCTCCAAACAGATGACAAGGTTTTATGCAACAGCTTTGATGGCAGCACTTCATGAATATTCTTCCCATTAAGTTTAAACAGTTCAGATGGTTTGGGATTGAAAAGAAAATATTCATCCTGCGGAAAATACTCTGCAAGTGAACGGATCAGTGTTCGGCTATAATGCCCTAAGCCTGTTCCGTTATGATATGCCCTTTTTGCATCGAAGCCAATATTCATAACATTAAAATGTGAAAATAATTACTTTTACTTCAATGATTGAAAAAAGACAAATAAATCCTGCGGAAAGAAAAATACTTACGGCTTCGATTAATAATCTAGAAAAAACTTTGCATGCGAAGTTGAATTGGAAAGCTATTATTATCTTATCTATTGCTACGATCCTTTTTGCGATACATATTTACTATTATGATGATTCAAACTGGTCGCTGCCATCAAAATTTCTTGTTTGTGTCTGCCCCATCCTGATCTGGATTATTATTGAAAATAAATACAAAGGCAGAAAAAAAGAAAATAAAAA
>JBIOVR010000228.1:0-2312 GCA_044867875.1 Chitinophagaceae bacterium | reverse complement strand
GATCCTTCGTGGCAGACCAGCGCTGGCTAATTTTTATTTCTTTGACATTTTTATAATCGTCATTTGGTTTTTTGTTATAAATGGGATTTATATAGGGATTCATTATTATAGTGAATGGCGGGAATCAGAACGACAACGGCAGGAAGAAAAAAAAATAAGGACCGGTGGATTTACGGTAAAACATGGTAACCAAAGCCTATTACTTCCATTTGCTGATATATTGGGTTTTTATGCTGAAGAAGGGTACACGATTTTGGTTACCAAAGAGAATAAAAAGTATTTCCCAGACCGTTCTTTGGATAAAATTGAAACTATACTGCCTGAGGAATTATTTTTTCGGCTCAACCGGCAATATATACTTCACCGCAAGGTGGTGACCGGATTCAAAAGGACCGGCAATGGTAAAATAGATGTGTTGGTAAATGCGCCGGAATCCCTTCCCTCGTCAATTGCTGTTAGCCGCACAAAAGCAGTTTCTTTTAAAAATTGGTTTGAAATTGATTGAGGGGTGAGAGATTATTATGGCATTTCATTCCTGTTTTTGCTACACTTCAACCCAAACAGTAAGTAATTGTCAAATAATGACGGCAATTCAAAGCAAATTTTGATACATCCTATCTTAATACCCGGGTCTTTATTTGGTTTACCATGCCTCTGTGTTGTTGTTTTGTAAAAAAAATAAAATGAAAAAAATATTTATTTTGGGATTGATCACAGTTAATGTGCTTTCCATATTTGGCCAAACAACAGAAAATTGTAAGCCTGAGGTAACTATAAATGGCGACTTTTCAAAAGCAAAGGCACTTGATTCTGTTTTAAAACACTATACTCATAATATGCTGCCTGGGGCTTCGGTAGCGGTTTATTCCGAAACGGAAGGTTGGTGGATAGGGGCGCAGGGTTATGCTGACCTGGAGAAGAAATTGCCAATGACCAATTGCCATTTACAATACTTACAAAGTGTTTCTAAAAGTTATATGGCTGTTGAAATATTGCAGTTAAAGGAGCAAGGTAAAATAGACCTTGATGCACCAATGACAAAGTATCTGCCGTCGAAATACAGCAAGTATATTAAAAATGCAAGCTCTATTACAATAAGAATGTTGCTCAACCATACATCCGGTATACCCGAGTATAATGAAGCCCCATCATTCGTTTCAAATGTTATTCTTCATCCATTGCAAAATTTTTCGTCCGAGGATTGTTTAAAAGGAATTAATGGGATGGATTTTCAATTTGCAACCGGTTCAAAATATAAGTATACAAATACAAATTATTTATTGTTGGCTTTGATAGGTGATGCAATAACCGGAGACCATGCTGCTCATATCAAAAAAAATATTTTCAAACCTCTTGGGCTAAACAGCAGTTATTACGGTAAAGATCTTAATTATCTCAAAGGCTTAGCACTTCCACAATCATATTGGGATGTTTTTAATAATGGTATTGCTATCAATGCGACTCCATTTCAGCAAATGACTGTTGCTTGTTCCAAAGGAGATGATGGGATCGTATGTACAACTACTGATGCTATAAAATATTTAAAGGGGTTAATGGAAGGAAAATTATTGAATGAAGGATCTATGAAGGACCTCATGGAATTTGTAAAAGATGAGAAAGGAAACAAACGATATGGCATGGGAATGATTTATTTTGATCTGGGTGGCCTTCCAGCTTACGGACACGGTGGCGGTGGTATCGGCGCAGGTTGCGGATTGTTATATATTCCTTCACACAAAGTTTATGTTTTCATGGCAACCAATATCGGCTGTTTTATTGACAGCAAGCTTTCGGCAAAAGCAGGAGAGATGCGAGATGCAATACTAATGGCGTTGCTACAATAATTTTGATGAAAACCAGCTCATCTCTTTTAAAATCATTCGAAACAAATAATACAATTGTTAGTTCATTCACCAAATAGCGGGTTGATGCTTTATTCTTATATGATCCGCTTGCAAAAAATCATAAAATCTTACAGGAATTATTGGCCATAAATTTTTTTGGCAGTGATGATAAATGTGGAGGTATGGCTAAATTTTTTTGTTCGTCTTTTTCCTTCTCTATTATTCAAAAAGGAACAAAAAAGTACACAGATTATAAAGATCAAATAAGCAATGTATCATGCTATAAAAGCCTCTAAAAAAAGGCGTGTTATGAGTGGAGATAAATGTTAAATAGCGGATAGTTAAATTGTTTATGCATTCATATGTTCAGCGTAAAATAAAATGAAGATTATATGGGTGATAATGACTATCTTTGACCCGTTAATTTGAGTTATACAGTTCTTGTAGTGAACAATCAATTTCTCTCGG
>JBIOVR010000227.1:0-2079 GCA_044867875.1 Chitinophagaceae bacterium | reverse complement strand
AGTAAAGGTCCGGATGTGTCAAAAATAAAAGTTGACATTCCCATTGAAAGATTCGATAAAAGCTTTTTTAGCATTGATACAAACAAAACTGCTGCTGGTCTGAATGAACTGATGAAGGAGCATCCTGATTTTTATACAGATTTCATGCAACAGATCCTTGGGGTCTCCGGTTCGGATACAAATAAAACCACGCTGGATGTTTCTAAATTTTTTATTCGTGGTTATTCATCAATGTATCAAAGCTTAGGCAAACAGTACAGCGATGTCAGTTGGCTACAAAAAGATATTCAAAAGGCTTTTCAATATGTGAAATATTATTTTCCTGATTATAAAACATCGAAAATAATTTTATTCCTTGGGCCTCTTGATGCGCCGGGAGTAGCACTAACTGGATCAGGTATTGCAGTTGGCTTGCATCAATTCGGCGGAAAAGATTTCGCTGCTTATCAAAGTATGGAAGCGCAGCAACTTTTTCCTGCTTATATCTCAAGAAGATTTGAATCGCATTACATAGTTGTTAATTGTATGAAGGCGGTGATCGAGGATATTTATCCTGATAGGAGCGGAGCCAAAGGGTTAGTTGAGCAAATGATCGAGAAAGGAAAGCAGTGGTGGATATTGGATAAATTTTTACCTGCAACTGCTGACTCACTTAAAACAGGCTTTACAAAACAGCAATTAGATTGGTGTGAGGCAAATGAAGGATTAGTTTGGAATGATATTATTGTTACTCAAAAAGACCTTTATACAAAAGACCCGATGGCAATTCAGAATTATATTGGTGAAGCTCCCTTTACTCAATCATTAGGTCCGTCTTCTCCCGGAAATATCGGTCAATGGATAGGCTGGCAGATCGTAAAAAAGTTTGCCGATAAAAATTCATCAATGAGTGTTAATGATGTTTTGAAAACAGACCCAAGAAAAATTTTGGAAGAGGCAAAATACAAACCAAAGTAGCAGAATGCTGAATATAGAATAAGCAGATGAAGTGTGCGACGCAACGGAAGATGATAGTAGTAATGCAGACGACTACCTAAAAATCACAACAGCAATTTTAAATCACAAAAAAATTAAGGAAGACAAATCTAAGTTCCCCTTTAGGGGACAGGGGTTAATTGTTCTTAAATGGAACAAACATCTCAAAGGCGGGAATATTCACGTCAAAAAATTGTTTGCTATTAAGATTTTCCATTTGATAAGTGCCATGCATTCTTCCCATTTCCGTTCGCAGATTGCAACCACTTACATATTGGTATTTTTCACCGGGAGATAGAGTTGGTTGTACTCCTACAACACCTTCTCCTTCCACTTCTCGTGTGGCTCCGGTGCTGTCAAATATATACCAATGCCTCCGATGAAGTTTGACCGGGAAAGAATTATGATTTTCGATAGCGATGCGGTAAGCAAACATATATTCGGACTGCATCGGGTTGCTGTAGTCCTGTTGGTAGAATGTTTCTACACTCACTTCCACACCCTCGGATATCAAGCTTACCATCAGGTTTTTGTTTTGGTAAAAGTAAATAAAAATAATCTTCTGGTGTCTATGATTTAATTCACAGTGGATATAGTAGTTACCCTAATTTTGAGGCGCAAATGTGACCTTTAAAAAATACTGATAGAATATGAAAATAGCTGTAGCAAAAGGCGATGGAATAGGGCCTGAAATAATGGAAGCAGTGCTGAAGATCTTTAATGCAAATAAAGTTCCAATTGAATACGAGTATGTGGATATGGGGAAATGGGTTTTTGATAAAGGGTTTTCAAACGGCATGACGCCTGAGGCCAAACTAACAATAGAAAATTTCGGCATCTTATTTAAAGGTCCCATGGAAACTCCAAAAGGAAAAGGAGTAAAGAGTGTAAACGTGACTGCACGCAAAACTTGGAACACATACGCTAATAAACGGGTTTTTCAAACACTGCATGGAGTTGATACAGTTTTTAGCAAGGCAGGAATACCGATTGACATTACAATTGTAAGAGAAAATATAGAAGATACTTATGGAGGTGTGGAGCATATGCTTACACATGATGTAGCACTGAGTCGTCGCTTTATTACAAGACCAGGAAGCTTAC
>JBIOVR010000226.1:0-7502 GCA_044867875.1 Chitinophagaceae bacterium | reverse complement strand
ATCATCGAGTGAAGGATAACTTGTATTATACTTCAATTTCATTTTTATAAAATTTACTATTAAAAGTTGAAGATACTGTTACACTTTTGTACTCTGTGTAACGGAATAAAGTTTTAAGTCAATAATGCCAGAAGGAATTTTTTTTGTATTCCAATGCTGGTGCATGGCTAAAGCAGCTCCTAATGCTGAAGCTTGCGGTACTGACGCAGCATAAACTTCAATTTTTGGAAATGCTTCAGCCAGCAAATACATATAAATTGGATTTTTGCTAAAGCCACCATCCACAAAGATCCTTTTTACATGAGCACCCTTCAACACAAGATTTGTACTTCTTACCTGTTGTTTCATTATATCAGCTATTAACTGGTGATAAGCTTCTTCATATGATGAAAACTCTTCAAGTTTTCTGAATTGAAAATCAGATTGACGATTGTCGTTTGCTCCTGTTTTGACAGGTTTCTTTTTGTTTAATGCAGACAGGATCTGCAGATCACACTTAACTGAGGAATAATGATCCATTGGCTTTTTAAAAAAATCAGCAAGTCGCTTTACTTGTTGCTCATGTTCATATCCTGCAAAAAGTCTTGATGCTTTCACTGGTTTGCCTTCGTAAGAAAGATAGCAAAGACAATCCTCGTCCAATTCATAATCGGACAACATCGTATTATTAAAAGGGTTGATCGTTATACACCAGGTGCCTGTTGACAAAAGAACAAAGGGTTCATGAAATGAAATAAAATAAGGGATCAAGGCAGATGAACTGTCATGCAATCCCCCTCCTACTGGTACTTGATCATTTATTTTGCCAGCAACTTTATTATATGATAATATAGGAGGAAGTTTTTCTGCAATGCCTTCTTTATTCACCCATTCATGATATTTTTTGTCCTGGAAATTCCAAAGATTGGTATGGCTACCAATGCTCGTTATATCGGAATATAATTTTGAAGTAATAATATAGCTGAGATACTGCGGCAGGTGCAAAGCATATTTTATTTTTTCAAAAATTGCAGATTTCTCATATTTCAACCTGTATAATTGCATTCCGGAATTCAGATTGCCGAGAACGGGTGATGCGGTTTGCTTTGAAACCAAGCTTTCTCCTCCATAATCTTTATAAAACTTTTTTTGTAAAGAAGGTGTAAAAGGTTTCAGATAATTGTATAGTGGAGGAATAACATTGAGATCTTTATCAAGATAAACGAAACTGGCACCATAACCAGAGAAGTTAACTGCTTTGAAATCGAAATCTTTATTTTGAGTTAAACGATCAAATGAATCTTTTACCCATTCGGTAAGCGCCAAAACATCTTCACAAGGAAAGCCATCTTCATCATTTATCTCTTCAAATTTTTTACTCTCTTCAAAAACCAACCTGTATTGCTCATTAAAGAGTAAAACTTTTTTATTTGTTTTACCAACATCAAAAATTAATATAACAGGAGTCTTTGCCATTATAAACCTGTTGCAATATTTTTTGTTCCTCTTTCTTTTGTTAATTGCTTACGGATCTTTTCATCACGATAAAACTGTAAAGGATCTAATGCACCGCCACTTCTTACTCTTGCTTCGGCAGCAATAGCTCTTACATCAGTTCGGAATGTATCTTGCAAAACTTGTTGCGCTGCTACTACATCATTTGCATCCTGTGCGGCATTCAATTTATTCCTGTCCACAAGTAATGCATGTGTATAAGCCAGCATAATAGCATCAACAGACTGCAGCAGATCTTCCAGCGGATCTTTTACATTGTGTGAAGCATCGATCATCCATCCCAGGTCTTTTGAATGACTCATGCCTCTTGCATCCATACCTTCCACCAGTTCATTAAAAATTAAAAAAAGTTGGTAGGGTTTAATACTTCCTACGGTAAGGTCATCATCGCCATATTTACTGTCATTAAAATGAAAACCTGCTAGCTTTCCTTCCATTAATAATAAAGCAACGATCTGTTCAATATTTGCATTAGGTAAATGATGGCCAAGGTCTACCAATGTGTAAGCTTTCGGACCGAGTTTGTTTGTATAGAGTAATGATTGCCCCCAATCCCCTACTGTTACTGAATAAAAATTGGGTTCATACGCCTTGTATTCTACAAACACTTTCCAATTGGAAGGCAAGGCTGCATATATTTCCTGTAAACTTTCGAGTGTATTTTGAAATGCTTTTCTAAAATTCAACTGGCCTGGAAAACAACTGCCATCACTTAACCAAACCGTGAGTGCTTCTGATCCAAGTTCAACTCCATGTTTGATCACTTCAATATTGTGATCAATAGCTTGTTTGCGGATCGCTTTATTTACATTTTGTAGGGAACCGAATTTATAAGTTAGTTCCTGGTCTGGTTGATCCTGGAAGGTATTGGAGTTAACTGCATCAAACTTTAGATCAAGGTCAGATGCTAATTTTTTTATTGCCGAATAATCTTTCGGAATATCCCAGGGAATGTGAAGTGATATTGCTCCGCTTGAACGATTGAGTGTATGAAGCAATCCTACATCTTCCATTTTTTGTTCAAGACTACCGGGTTCGCCGGGGCCGGGAAAGCGACCGAAACGAGTACCGCCGGTACCCAAAGCCCAGGATGGAATTGCCACCTGGAATTCAATAAGCTTTTTTATTATTGCTTCAACGTTATCAACTTCACCTTTTATATATGAAAAGTGTTGCTGATGTTTTGAAATGTGTTTGTCGTTATGGTCTGCAATCTGTTTTTTGTCAATTCTCATATAGCTTTCTGTAAATTATATTTTCGATATTCTAAGTTAATGTTTCTTTTTTCGGTTTGTTCAATCAATCAGCGCTGTTAATTTATGCTGAATAGCAAACAGAATGTACAAGTGTGCGACGCAACAGTAGTTGAACAGAGTTTCTTAGCCGGTTACATAATAAACTATCTATCGATAAAAAATCTTTACTAAAGAAAATTAAATGCACTACCTAAGTTCCCCTTTAGGGGACAATGGCCTTATCTATAAAATCCCATTGCCACACCGCCATCTACATTAAGTGCATTGCCGGTTGATTTATTTAGCAGGCCTCCTACAAAAGCAAAACATGCATTAGCTATATCCTCCGGTAAAATAACCTCGTTCAACAAAGTTCTTTTTGCATAGTACGCCGGCAACTCATCGACAGTGATGCCATACGCTTTTGCACGACCCTCAGCCCAGCCACCTGCCCATATATTTGAATCAGCGATCACCGCATCAGGATTAACTGTATTCACTCTTATTTTATCAGCACCGACTTCTGCAGCCATCAATCTTGTGAGATGTGCTTGTGCCGCTTTTGCGGAACCATAACCCGGATTATTCGGGCCGGCTACCACCGCATTTTTAGAAACAATATTTACAATATCACCACCAAATCCTTGCTTGCGCATGAGCTCAATTCCTTTTTTAGAAACAAGGAACTGACCTTTTACTAGAATATCATATAGCTTATTCCATTCATCGATCGTATGTTCTGTAATTGATTTTGAAATACTGATACCGGCATTATTAATGACAATATCAACTCCTCCAAATGCCAATGCAGCTTCATCAAAAGCAGCTGCAATGGAACAATCATCGGTCACATTCAGAAGCGTACTGCTGATAACATCATTTCCAAATGAACTCCTGAATTCCTTATTCGTTTCACTAAGCCTTTCTACATTCACATCATTTATTACAATACAGGCTCCTTCTTCAGCAAACTTTTTTGCGATAGCTTTTCCAATACCACCGGCACTACCGGTTATTAGTGCAACACGACCACTCAATGGTTTTGGTTTTGGCATCCGCTGAAGTTTTGCTTCTTCCAATAACCAGTATTCAATGTTAAATGCTTCCTGTCTCGGTAATGAAGTGTATTCCGAAATTGCTTCAGCGCCACGCATTACATTGATCGCATTTGTATAAAACTCTGCGGCTACCCTTGCCGTTTGTTTATCTTTTGCAAATGTGAACATACCAACACCGGGATAAAGAATTACTACGGGATTTGCATCACGCATCGCAGGGCTGTTAGGATGTTTACACTTATTATAATAGTCTGCATACATTTTTCTATATGCTTCAAATAGGGGTTGTAATTTTTCTTTTAAAGCCTTGACGTCATTGATACCTTCATTTGGCGTAAGGTTAAGTATCAATGGAGAAATCTTTGTCCGCAGAAAATGATCAGGACAACTTGTACCTAACGGTGCTAATTTTTCAAGGTCATTTGAATTGATATATTTCAGAACCCTGTCATCATCTGTAAAATGCCCGATCATTTTTGTTTGAGAAGAACAAAAACCTCTTAAGACAGGAGCTAATGATGCAGCTTTTGCTAATCTTTCTTCTTTAGATAATGATTGGATCTTTTGTCCGCCAAAGATTTCTCTTTTCTTTCCATAATTATCTTCCAGGTATTGTGCACAGGTTTCGATTACTTCCAGTGTATTGATATAACTTTCATAAGCAGTATCGCCCCATGTAAATAATCCATGTGAACCCAGCATGATTCCGCGGATACCCGGATTTTCATCCAAACATTTTTTAAGTTTTAACCCGAGGTCAAAACCAGGTTTTTGCCATTCTACCCAACCAATTGTTCCATTAAATAATTCTTTAGTGATCTTCTTTCCATCTTTTGCTGCTGCAATTGCAATTGCAGCATCGGGATGCAAGTGATCGATATGTTTAAATGGAAGAAATCCATGCAAGGGTGTATCAATCGACGGAGCTTTTGAAGACAGATCGTAAATGCAATGATTAAAAAGCTCGACCATTTCATCTTCATGTTCAATGCCACGATAAATATTTTTCAAACTGCGCAACCGATCAACATATAATGCAGCAAGCCCGTTACGCTTCATTGTGCCGAGATCGCCGCCACTTCCTTTTACCCACATCACTTCGGTTTCCTTACCGGTCAATGGATCTTTCGCCATTGCTTTGCAAGATGTATTGCCACCACCATAATTTGTAAGACGAAGATCCGCTCCTAATAAATTAGAGCGATAAACCAACAATGCTACTTCATCACCAACTAAAGCTGCTGCTTTAGCCTCGTCCCACAAGTAGCTTACATGTTTAAATTCGACTGTTGCTGTTGACATATGATAACTCCTTTTGTTGTTTCAATTTCTCATGACGATTGTTTCCAATACCCACTATTATCACTGCAAGTATGATGGTAAGAATACCCACTGCAATTGTTCTTGCTGTTTTTTTGGATACACCCTTCCATTCTTTTAATATGATTCCCCACATGTTTGCAACAAGAATGATAAATGCCATGTGAAGTATCCATGAGCTGGGACCATTTCCTAATTTACTTTCGCCCATTCCATAGAAAAAGAATTGGAGAAACCATGTGGTGCCGGCTATTGCTGCAAACATGTAATTAGAAAAAAGTGGCGTTTTCTTATTTGTATAATCACCAAATGTTTTATTACGGGCATTCAGAATCATACACCATATAAAGTTGGTGGTAAGACCTCCCCATAATAAAACAACATAAATAACATTGTTACGATATAGAAATTCTCCTTCACCGGGATGAGCCAGTTTCCATGCTTCATTTGCTACTGCACCCATCGATTGACCGGCCTCTAATCCAAAATTAAAACAAGCACTAAGAACACCAGATACAATTGAAACAAACATACCCAACGCAAACTTGTATTCTGTTTTCACTTCCATACCATGCGGATCGCTTGAAGCTCTTAATTGCTTTTCTTTCATCGTACCTGCTTTGCCGCAAATAATAATACCGAGAACGCAAACAACTAAACCACCTAGAACTGTTAGCCCCCAGGTAGAGCCGCACATCATACTAAAAGTATCTTTTCCTGCTACCGGTGAAAAATCATAATAGATAGAAGGTATCAATGCACCGAATACCATGCATAAACCAAGAATGATGCTGCTACCCAATGACACACCGAGATAACGAACTCCTAAACCATAAGTCAAACCGCCTATTCCCCATAACAACCCAAAGAAGAATGTAATTAAAAGAGTAGAAAGACCAGTGGAACTTATGATATCAGTAAAATGTGGTATGGTAAGCCAGGCGGCAAGCGGGGGAACAATCAGCCATGAAAATAATCCGCCAACGATCCAATAGCTTTCCCAATGCCATCCTTTTACTTTCTTATAAGGTATATAAAAACTGCCTGACGCAAAACCACCAATAAAGTGGAAGATAACTCCTAATATGACTTGCATTCGTAGATTGTTTTAAAATGGCAAAACCGGGTGATAAAAATAATGTCCCTCTCCATAAACCCTATCATGTACTGTCTGTTTAAAAACTGTTTTCTATTATGTCTTTTTTGTTAATTCCTGCTTTTGTAACCAATCAAAAAATCGCTCCATCCAGGAATCTACAGGAAGATCTTGCTTTTTTGTACCAAAGCCGTGTTTTCCTTTTTCATACATGTGCAATTCAGCTGGTTGTTTAGCAGCAATCCATTTGAGATAAATATGAACACTATGTGTTGTGAAACCAAGATCATCGTCACTTGCTGCAGCAATAAATATGGGAGTTTTTACTGATGGAACTGTTGAGCCTATAATAGCATTTTCATAAGCATAAATTGGTGCAATAAAATTCGGCCGGCTGTCATCGGTAGCGCTGTATACAACAGACATTGTTAAAGTGCCCCCTGCTGAAAATCCCATGAATCCAATTTTGGTGGGATCTATTTTATATTCACCTGCATGTTGTCTTACATATTTTACAGCAGTTATCCCATCCTGCAATGCAAGTGGAATAACAGGTGCGTTCAGGGAATCAAGTTTTTTAAAGTTTTGGGTCGCCATTAAATTGCCAATACTATTTTCAGGATGCGCAGGATCATCATGAACCAAACGATATTTCAGTACAAAAGCAGTGATGCCTTTTGCATTTAAACGTTTTGCTACTTCGGTTCCTTCGAGATCATAAGCAAGTGCATGAAATGCCCCACCCGGTGCAACGATCACTGCTATACCATTAGGATTAGAAGGAAGATAAGCTGTTAAGGAAGGTTTGGAAACGTCAAATAAAATAGTTCCGATGTCAACTTTAACTTCTCTTTCATCCCAATTCCAGTTTTCTGATCCGGGAGCTTTTCCATTATAAAGTTGAATTACCTGCTGGCAAAAAACTGCATTGCCGAAAAGACAAAGCAAGAAGGCAAAAAATATATTTTTCATATAATGAAATTAAAACCTTTATCTATTGCATATAAAAAACTTCAACAAGCGGAACTGAAACCGGCGAGTTATCAGGATTCGATTCCATTATATCTTTCATAAAGGCCCACCATTTTTTCATAACTGGGTGATCGGGTAATTCATCCAGTTTTTTTGCGTTGGGTATTTTCAGAGACCCAAATAAAAAACCAGTTGCCTCATCCAAAAAGATAGAATACTCCTGCACCCCTTTTTCTTTCAATAGCTCAGAAAGCTCGGGCCATATTTCATCATGTCTTTTTTTGTATTCGATCTCTTTGCCTTTGAATAATTTCATTTTGAACGCTA
>JBIOVR010000225.1:0-21481 GCA_044867875.1 Chitinophagaceae bacterium | reverse complement strand
GATCTTTCCATTTACTCCGTTTAAAACATTATCGAGGTTTGTATGAATTGCATAAATAGCTATATCATTTTTTATAGCTTTTATAACTGTCTTCTGTACATAATTTTTTCCCGTGATCTTTTTTAATCCTGAAAAAACTATCGGGTGATGTGAGACAATCAGGTTGCAGTCTTTTTTTACCGCCTCATCAACAATAGCAGGAATAACATCTAATGAGACCAATATGCCTGTGCAATCAGCGTTTTCATCCCCCGTAATAAGACCCGCATTATCATAATTCTCCTGCAATGAAAGCGGAGCCATAGCTTCGAGTGATGCAACAACATCTTTTATTTTCATGTGCTAAAGATAATAAAGCCAGAATTCCCTTACTTTCGATAAAAGTGTAAAAAAAATGACCACTGTTTTGAAATGCTTTCGTAACTTTTCTGCCCCATCCCTCAGAAACTACTCCCGGCCCCCATTTTCTATTTGAATAAAATTATTGCTATGCCAAGGAGAAAAACTTACAATTACTTGCTTCTTTTATTCATTGTTTTTTCCGGTTTAGCCGGTACACCAACAGATGATGTTCTTTCAAAAAAAGAAAGAAAGTTCGCGGCTGAACATATGAAAAGCACAAAGATCGAATTGCAGGATGCGATCAAGGGGTTAACCTTAGCGCAATTAACTTATAAAGTATCTGCTGATAAATGGTCAGTTCAGGAATGTGTTTATCATATTGCCATCTCTGAAAAAACACTATGGGCTATGCTTGAGGCGAGTATGAAGGCAGGCCCGACACCAGAAAAAAAGAAAGATTTGAAGGTGACTGATGAACAAGTGATAAAAATGGTAGAAGACAGAACAAATAAAAAGAAGACTTTTTCTACTCTCGAACCTCAGAACACTCCTTATAAATCTCTTGACGAAGCAATGAATGATTTTAAAACAACGAGAACAGCCCATATTAAATATATAAAAGCGACCTCCGAAGATCTTCGCAACCATTTTGTACAAATGTCATTTGGAATGCTTGATTGTTACCAGCTTTGTCTTATGATATCATCACACACTGATCGTCATGTGCAACAATTAAAAGAAGTTAAAGTCGACGCTGGTTTCCCAAAATAAACTCCTTAAAAAAGATAATTAAACCCACTCCCGGAGCGTTTTTTATACTATTGCATAGGTCGCTGATAATAATTATCTTGCCTCTCCAATTTGGCCCACTTATGAAAAAACTTATACCGTTGCTGTTCATAATGATTTGCTTAGGCGCTTGTAAAAAAACCGCTGAAAAGATCGGCGAAGATCTAGTTATTAAAGCCATGACCGACGGGCAGTGGAAGATCACAAAATTTACCCAAAATAGCACTGATATAACTACAAGTTTTTCGGGCTATAAATTTCAATATTATAGTAATAAAACTGTTGATGCTATTTTGAATGGCGTGAAAGAGAGAAGCGGTAATTGGGATGGAAATGCTTCAGCAATGACCACATGGGCTGATTTTCCAGGATCGCCAAACCCAATTTCACTTATAAATGGAACGTGGAATATTACTAAGAGTGGCTGGACTTATGTGGAAGCCACGCAGACCAACGGAACAGAAGTAAAGACATTACGATTAGATAAACAATAGTAGATCCCTATCCTACCTTGATCAACAGCATCGCTGTGGATCTTTTAAACGAAAAACTATAGGTGAGGTCAATAAATGACCTTGTTTATTTTTAGACTTTGTCTAACCTAATCCTTTATCCTACGTTTTTTAACCAATTAACCATTTATTCTAAATAACCAATTCTTGCGACCCTATTATAACTATATAAGTTTACCTCTGAATGTATTTCGTTTAAGATTGAGTTCACTGAAACTCCATGTAATTACCATATCTATATCATTTTTCTTTTTCTCAACAATTGCTATTGCCCAGGCACCTGTGGCTGATTTTAGTGCCGACAAGGTCTCCGGATGTTCGCCGCTAACCGTTAAGTTTACTGATCTTTCTACAAACGGTCCTACATCTTGGGTTTGGGATCTTGGAAATGGACAATTATCATCTATACAAAGTCCAACTGTTAACTATTCCACACCCGGAACATATACAGTAAAGTTGATTGTAAGAAACGCTGCCGGTATAGATGAAGAGGAAAAAATAAATTATATCACTGTCTTTCCATCGCCGACTGCTTCTTTTTCCGCAAACATTACAACGGCCTGTGTTCCGGCTACCATTCAGTTCACTGATCAATCGACGTCACCCGCAGGTGGAGGTACAATTACATCCTGGAGCTGGAATTTTGGAGATGGGGGTACCTCAACATCAAAAAATCCTTCTCATCAATATACAGCTGCTGGATTTTATACCGTTTCACTATTGATCACAAGTAGCACGGGGTGCCAGAGTTATGCCGCATTCGGTCGATACATTAGGATCATTAGTGGTATTGACGCAAATTTTGTCTATTCACAACCTACAACTTGCCAAGGCCCGTTTACCATCAGTTTTCAGGATCAGTCAAGCGGGCCGGGAACGTTAAGTTATCTATGGAATTTTGCGAGTGGTACTCCGTCTTCATCAACAGTGAGTAATCCAACAGTTACTTATGCATCTCCCGGCACATACGCAGTACAGTTATCTGTACTAAGTGACCTCGGCTGTAATGGTACTATAACAAAAAACATTGTTGTAGCTGGCAAAACAACAGATTTCACAGCTCCTGCAAGTATTTGCCTCGGGCAATCTGTTACATTTCAAAATAATTCTTCGCCCTCACCAGTTTCCTCTGTTTGGGACTTTGGAGATGGAACTATTTCATCACAAATTAATCCGACGAAAACATATTTAGCTGGGGGCACTTACCAGGTTAGACTAATTAATAACTATGGAAATTGTATTGATTCAATTAAAAAAACAGTTGTGGTCAATACGCAACCACCTGTAAATTTTTCCGCAAATGATTCTACATCCTGTAAAACACCTTTTACAGTTCAATTTTCTGATCAAAGTCCTTCGGCATCTACATGGCTTTGGGATTTTGGTGATGGGACACCCACATCCACAATACAAAACCCTTCGCATACTTATAACAGCCTGGGATTATTTTCTGTTACACTAACAATTACACTCCCGGGAGGATGCAGTAATACAATCACAAAAAATCAATACATAAAGATCAGTCCAACAACTGTACAGATCAGTAATGCACCTAATGGCGGATGCATTCCATTCACATTTCAACCAGTCGCAACTATTCAATCTGTAGATAGTGTTGTTAGTTATTCATGGAATTTAGGGGCACCGGGAGGAATATATTCAACAAAATCTCCAACTCATATTTATACAACTGCTGGTAATTATAATCTTCAACTTACAGTTACCACTCAAAACGGATGTGTAGAAACTGTAAATATTCCCAATGGAGTATTGACAGGAACTCCGCCTTCGGTTAATTTCAGTTTCACCCCCAATAATAGTTGTGCCAGTACATCAATTCAATTCACAGATCTTTCGATAACCTCACCCGGGGCAATAGTAAAATGGTTGTGGGATTTTGGAGACAGCCTTATTTCTACCACACAAAACCCAACTCACACTTACGTAGATACAGGACTTTTGAAAGTAAAACTTGTAGTATCAAATAATGGCTGCAGAGATTCGCTAAGTTTACCAATACAGGTTAAACCGCCTGTTGCTAATTTTGGTTATAAAATAGTTGATTGTAATAATAAACGCCAGGTAACTTTTCTTGATAGCTCTTTGACTAATGCTATCTATGGTGCTATTTCATATCAATGGGATTTTGGAGATGGCAGTCCAACTTCTGCATTGCAAGCGCCAAATCATCTTTATGCTTCCTTGGGAACATATAGTGTTACACTTAATGTTACAAATGGGCCATGCTCATATCAAATAACAAAAACAATAAAATTGATCAGCGAATCCGCTGGCTTTACTATCAACAAAAGTACCGTTTGTAAAAGTGAAACATTTACTCTGTCCGCTACAGGTAATGCTGCTAACATAAAAGATTATACATGGACGATCGGTGCATTTACTTTTAGAGATACAACACGCAATTTTGATTTTAGCTTGGCAAATTATGGGACTTACAACGTGAAACTCGTAATTGAAGATATTAATGGTTGCCTGGATTCAATAACGATCAATAACTCCATCGTGGTAAGTGGCCCGATCGCAAGCTTTACCCCTAATGGTGCAGGCGCATGCATAAACAAAACCATGAGCTTTAATGATCTTTCAACTCCAACATCAGCGCCAATTACTCAATGGACATGGAATTTTGGTGATGGCACACAACAGTCATTTACGTCAACTCCTTTTTCTCATAATTACTCGCAGGAAGGAAGTTATACAGTAAGCCTGGTGGTAAAAGATAATGTGAATTGTGCGGATACTTTTGCAATTACTAATGCAGTGTTGATCACAAATCCCAAAGCCGCATTTTATACCGATTCATTTTTTTGTCCTTCGGCTCCGCTGCAGTTTACAGATACTTCATCAGGTGTTGGGTTAACTTATAATTGGTATTTCGGTGATGGCGGGACATCAACATTACAAAATCCAACACATAATTACCCGGCTGGAAATAATAATTATGATGTAAAATTTAAGATCAGGGATCTTGCAGGCTGCGAGGATTCGGTAACAAAAATAGGGTACGTTAAGATCAGGAAACCAGTTGCTGCATTTAGTATGGTCGATAGCACAGGCATTTGTTTGCCGCTGCAAACAAGTTTTAATTTCCAGGGAAGGGATTATCAAAGTTTTTCCTGGGACTTTGGTGACGGTTCGACAAGCTCATTACAAAATCCTTCTCATTTTTATAGTTCATACGGTACTTATACTCCTAAATTATACGTGGAAGGACCAGGTGGTTGTGTGGATTCAGTTCAGTCAACTGTAACTGTTTATGATCCTGTTGCCAGTACACGGGTAATTATTAATCCTACATCAGCTTGTGATTCATTAAATGCAAATTTCACAGTAACGGCGCCACCAGGTTTTAAATATGTATTTTATTTTGGGGATGGGAAATTAGATAGCACCAGGCAAACTAACTTAACTCATAAATATACCGGCCCGGGTAATTATTATCCATACATGGTAATACCTGATAAATACGGTTGCGAAGCGTTTATACCTTTTGCACCTGTAAGTGTATTTGGGGCATTACCACTTTTTGGAATTGATAAAAAAGAGTTTTGCGATAATGGATTGGCAAAATTTACTAATTATACGCTTTCTAACGATCCAATTACATCTACCGTTTGGGATTTCGGTGATGGTAACTCAAGTAATGCAACCAACCCAATTCATAATTTCACATTACCAGGAACATATTTTATAAAACTTTCTGTAAATACTCAACAAAATTGTCCCAGTTCATTTGTTGATACAATAAGAGTATATAGAACTCCCGTTGTATCGATCACAGGAAAAGATTCAGTATGCCTTAATATCCCTGAAACATTTTTAGGTTCTATAGCTCAACCTGACTCTACGATCAAATGGCTTTGGAATTTTGGGAATGGAAACACTTCTCAATTACAAAATGGAGTGACAGGTTATTCAAGTGCTGGAAATTATAATATTCAGTTGATAGCCTCCAACAAACTTGGATGTGCGGATACTAGTGTTCATGCTGTAAATGCTGTTCCTGTCCCTACAGCAATAGCAGCATCTAATCCAATAACAATACTTTCAGGGGGCGATGTGCTATTAAATATGAATTATACTGGTGCGATCGTATCTTATAATTGGATTCCTTCACAAAATTTGAGTTGTAGTCGCTGTCCTATTCCCCTGGCGAATCCACAGTTTACAACAAAGTATTCGGTAACTGTTACTGACCGGTATGGATGTACAAGCAGAGGTGATGTAACAGTAAGAGTGGTTTGCAATGGTGAGAATTTCTTTGTGCCGAATACATTTTCGCCAAATAATGATGGAAGCAACGACATATTTTATCCAAGAGGAGCAGGACTTGATCGTGCAAAGACATTACGAATATTCAATCGCTGGGGTGAGGTCGTATTTGAAAAATATGATATTCCTATAAATGCAGCATCAGCCGGTTGGGATGGAACATGGAAAGGTAAAAAAGCTGATGCAGGTGTTTACGTATATCAGCTTGAGATCTATTGCAAGAATGGTGAATTAATATCATATACTGGAAATATAACTTTAATAAGATAATGTGGAAATGAGAAAACGAATAACCATATTAATTCCGATATTGAATTTGATCTTTGCTTTTTCGGCAAAGTCACAGGATTTGCACTTGTCTCAATTTTTTGAAACACCGCTTTTAAGAAATCCTGCATTAGCAGGAATATTTACGGGTGATGTAAGAGTACAGGCTGTGTACCGTGATCAATGGAATAGTGTTACGTCAGGATATAGAACCGGATCTTTAAGCGGAGAATATAAAATGCCTGTGGGTAGCAGCGATGATTATGTTACCTGGGGTATGCAACTTTTCTATGACCGTGCAGGAACGGTTTCTTTTACACAAACAAAAATTTTACCTGCAATAAATTATCACAAATCTATAAGCAGCGAAAAAAATACTTATTTATCGTTAGGATTTATGGGAGGTTGGGTACAACATAGTATTGATCTTTCAAAAGTGACAACAAACAGCCAATATGATGGAATGGGTATCGGAGAAAATATTACTGATCCAACTTATTCATATCTTGATGGAAGTGTAGGAATGAGTTTGAATTCTGTTATGAATAATAACCCTGATAATAATTTTTATCTCGGTGCTGCTTACCATCACTTCAATCGTCCCGGTAATTCATTTTACAGAGATAAGAATATAGAATTGAACCCGAAATGGGTTTTTTCAGGTGGAATTAAACTTGCGGGTAATGAATATTCCTATGTATCTATAGAGGCTGATCACTCCAGGCAAGGATCTTTTAAAGAAACAGTATTTGGTGCGATGTATGCCTATAAAATTGGCGCTTATCCGGATGAGCCTGATTATGTATTTAGTATTGGAACTTTTATGCGATGGAATGATGCGTTGATACCGATTGTAAAATTAGATTATCATCCGTTCTCAGTTTCATTTAGCTATGATGCAAACATTTCCAAATTAAAACCAAGTAGCCATGGTCGCGGTGGTTTTGAGATCGGAATTAGCTGGATCGGCAAACTTGCCGATAATTCCAATCCGTATTTCAAACCAAGGTTTTAAAAAATAAAGCCCCGAAAACGGGGCTTATAAATTTTCAATTCTATTATTTTATTTATCATCAGGATTATTCATTTTGAAAACGAAGGCAGCTAAAGCGCCACCTATTAAACAACCAACAAGATAGATCCAGATATTGCTCCAATCAAATGCTTTCATTACACAGGCGCCTACAGCTACTGCCGGATTTAGTGCACCACCTGATATTGGACCAACCTGGGAGCCTAAGGCAAATACAGTGAAACCAATGGCAAGTCCATAAAAACTATTTCCGCTTGTTCCCTTCGCGGTGGCAACATTTAAAACAACATAAGCTAATGCAAAAGTTGCTATTAGTTCCGCGATCAATGCTTTTGTAGTATCGGCGATAACCATCGGGCTTGATTCGCCTTTAAAATAATTTACTAAGAGTGCAGCAACCACGGCAGCTACAAACTGAGCCACCCAATAACCTAAAGCTTCATTTAGAGTACACCTTCCCCTGATAAAAACAGCAAGTGTTACTGCGGGATTATAGTGAGCCCCCGAAATATGGCCTCCTGCAAAGATCATTACCATCAAAGTAGCGCCAATAATCAGAACTGTAAGATCTCCACTGGCAAGTCCGGCAGACATTACCAGGAAAAATGTTCCAATAAATTCTGTTATTATTTTTTTCATATCAGTTAGGTTTATCCGGAGTTTCACCGGTGGTTAAAAAATAAAGTGTAAACTTTATGAGAAGATAATTTGTTTATTTGAAATTTTGTGTCTTTAGCTTCCTTTATTTTTCTAAAAATTGTATTATGAATATTAAGATTGGACAACCCGCTCCCGACTTCACGCTCTATGATTCAGCAAAAAATAAGATCACTCTTTCAGATATGAAAGGACAGAATGTATTATTACTTTTTTTTCCGCTAGCCTTCACCAGTACATGCACTGCGGAACTTTGTTCAATAAGAGATAATATTTCTTTCTACAATAATGTAAACGCAAAGGTGTTTGGGATTTCAGTTGATTCACTACATACATTGGCAAAATTTAAATCTGAGCAAGGTTTGAATTTTTCTTTGCTGAGTGATTTCAATAAAGAAGTTTCATCGTTATATGGAAGCCTTTACGAGATTTTTAGTTATGATATGAAAGGTGTCTCTAAACGATCAGCGTTTGTAATAGATAAAGATGGAATTGTTCGTTATGCAGGAGTTCTTGAGAATGCAAGTGAGCAACCAAATTTTAAAAATATCACTCTTCTTCTTGAAGAATTAAAATAATGAAAGGGTTTTTACTATTTCCTGACATCTAAATCCATGATTTACAGGTTTTTTATATCTCTAGGATTTATACGTTGCAGGACAAAAAAAAACCTTCTATTTTGCGCAAATAAAGTTAAATTTGTTATAGTGAAGAGATTTCTACCAATAATATCCTTTATTCTGTTGACAGCCATAACCTCTAAGGGGCAGTCTAATCGTGAGCCATCTCCCGATGCGGTTCAACGTATCATGAAGTTTTATCCAAATCCAGCTACAACTTTTATAAAAGCTGAATTTCAAAAAAATTTTAACGCAGGATATACTTTACAGATCATAAACTTTATTGGTAAACAAGTTTACGAAGCAAAAAATGTTAACTCAAGCACGACGCTTGATCTTTCTTCTTATACCCGTGGCGTTTATATTTATCAATTAAAAGATCCATCAGGAAAAGTTATAGAATCGGGTAAATTCCAGGTGTCGAAATAATAATCCTTAATCATATTTTAAAGTATCTCGATAAATCGGAATGCTTTTTTATTTTAGTCTTATTGCACTTGAACGATAAGGAATTTAAGATACTGTGTATTTTCAATGTTCCTTACGATCGGGTGATCCGGTGCTTGGGCCTGGAAGCAAACCTGCCTTAATTTTCGTTTTGCATCTTTGGCTGCCATTTCAATTGTTTGTAAGAATAACTCAGCATTTACAAGACTAGTACAAGATGAAGTAACAAGAAAACCACCGGGCTCAATAAGCTTCATTCCTCTTAAATTTATTTCTTTATATCCCGCAACTGCTTTTTGAATTGTTTCCCTGCTTTTGGTAAAAGCCGGTGGATCCAGCATTACTACATCAAACTTTTTTTCTTCCTTACTCCATTGCTTCAATATATCAAAAGCATTTGCCGTTTGAAATTTGCAGATATTATCTAATCCATTCAAGGCAGCGTTTTTATTTGCCTGCTGAATTGCATTTTCTGAAATATCAAATCCCACAACTGACTTTGCACCATAATGAGCAGCATGAATTTCAAAAGTTCCTGTATAAGTAAAAGCGCCAAGCACATTTGCTCCTTTTACAATATGCTGCATAGCTCTGCGGTTATCCTGCTGATCAAGAAAGTAACCGGTCTTTTGTCCATTTTCAATATCAACATTAAATCTTAAACCATTTTCATTTATTATTATGTTTGTATTAAATGGTGCCGATAAAAAACTTTTTTGCTGGGACATTCCTTCCACTTCTCGAACGGGCACATCATTTCTTTCGTAAATTCCTTTTGGCTCAAAAATCTTATTCAGTGCATTTACAATTGCTGGTTTCCAAACATCAATACCAAGTGCTAATGTTTGAATAACAAAATAGTCATTGAACTTATCAATTATTAATTGCGGTAATGAATCAGCTTCGCCAAAAACAAGCCGGCAGTTTTCTGTGTACCCGATCTTTTTACGATATTCCCAACTTTGCAAAATTCGTTTATAAAAAAATTCTTCATCGATCAATTCATTTCTATTTCTTGTCAGCAACCGCACCATTATCTGCGATTTTGGATTAATATAGCCACTGCCGACAAATTTATTATCGTGAGTAAAAACAGTCACTGTTTCACCGCCCTTCACTTCTCCTTCAACCCTGTCGACCTCATTTGAAAAGATCCAGGGATGTCCTTCCACTACTCTCCTGCTGATTTTTCTTGCCAGGTAAACTTTTATCATGACGCAAAGGTAACCGTCGCGAAATATTGAAAATGAACTACTTTTCACCCCGTCAATTTGTCCTTATAATAGCGTTGGCAGTATTATTGACAACCTTACCTTTGCAATCAATTTTTAAAAAAATGCGTCAAAAAGATATGAAAGAGGCAAATGAACGGGCAAAAATGCAGAATGCTGAAGATCCTGAAGTAGGGATAAATGCCGATGAAAACATGAGTGGCACTTCCCATTTGAATGAACCTGTAACAGACGAGCCTGAGCTGGAGGCGCTTCGCAATGATCTTGGTGAAATGAAAGATAAATTTATCCGTAAAGTTGCCGAGTTTGAGAATTTTAAGAAGCGAAGTTCGAAAGAAAGGATGGAACTGATTCAAACCGCAGGTAAAGAAGTAATAACCGATATGCTGGAGGTGTTGGATGATTGCGAACGAGCAGAAAAACAAATGAGCACATTAGACGATAAAGCCAAAGAAGGTGTAATGCTTGTTTTTAATAAGTTGAAAAGCTTGTTAACAGCCAAAGGATTAAAACCCATGGAAACGATCAATAAAGAATTCAATCCCGACATACACGAAGCAATCACTGAAATCCCAGCTCCAACTGAGGAACAGAAAGGGAAAGTGATCGATGAAATTCAAAAAGGATATTACTTGAATGATAAAATAATTCGCTACGCTAAAGTTGTGGTGGGAAAATAAGCTATGTCAAAAAGAGATTACTACGAAATATTGGGCGTCAATAAAACTGCTTCAGCGGATGAGATCAAAAAAGCATACCGTAAAGTAGCGATGCAATTTCATCCTGACCGTAACCCCGGTGATAAAAGTGCAGAAGACAAATTTAAAGAAGCCGCCGAAGCTTATGAGGTGTTAAGTGATGCAGATAAAAAAGCACAGTATGATCGTTATGGACATGCAGGAGTAAGCAGTAATGGTCGTGGATTCAGCGGCGGTGGAATGAATATGGAAGATATCTTCAGCCAGTTTGGAGATGTTTTTGGTGAAGATCTTTTTGGAAGTTTTTTTGGCGGTGGCGGCGGAAGAGGCAGAACATCAAGAGCCAGGGGTGTACGCGGAAGTAATCTTCGTGTAAAGATCAAATTGACCTATGAAGAGATCGCTAAAGGTGTAACTAAAAATATCAAAGTAAAAAAACATGTTGTTTGCAATACGTGTAGTGGCAGCGGAGCAAAAGATAAAGGAAGTGTACAGAACTGTGGCACATGTGGAGGTTCCGGCCAGGTAAAAAGAGTTACCAATACGTTTATTGGTCAAATGCAAACTGTAACTACATGCCCTACTTGTAACGGAGAAGGAACAACCATAACAGCAAAATGTGCTGTATGTAAAGGTGAGGGAAGAGTATACGGAGAAGATGCAATTTCTATCGATATTCCTGCTGGTGTACAGGAAGGCATGCAATTAAATCTAAGTGCAAAAGGCAATGCTGGTGAAAGAGGTGGTGCACCCGGTGACCTTATAATACTTATTGAAGAAGAACCACACAAAGAATTGCAACGTGATGGAATGAATGTTGCCTATGATCTTCATATTTCTTTTACAGATGCAGTGTTTGGTACGCAACTCGAAGTGCCTACTATTGATGGAAGAGCCAAGATAAAAATCCCAGCAGGCACACAAAGCGGAAAAATTTTCCGGTTAAAAGGAAAAGGCTTTCCTGCAGTAAACAGTTATCAAAAAGGCGATCAGTTAATACATGTGAATGTTTGGACTCCCCAAAATGTTAGTGCTGAAGAAAAAACAATGCTTGAAAAAATGAGTCACTCAACTAATTTCAAACCGCATCCTGATAAATCGGATAAAAGCTTTCTTGATAAAATGAGAGAACTTTTCTCTTAATGTTTTTAAGCTTTGTATTGAAACAACTTCAGGAATTCTTTTCCCATTCTTTTCTTTTAAAAACAGGAAGTCGCTAAATTTTCTGATTAGTATTTGCTGGCATGATTATTTAAATCATGTTGTGAATCTTCCCAATAAGATAATTTTACATCGAACCTTACTTTAATGAGAAAGAAAGCCGAAAATAAAAAAAGCAATCCTTCTAAAATAAAACGGTTCCTAAAAATTCTTGGGCCTGGCCTTATCACAGGGGCAAGTGACGATGATCCTTCGGGCATTGCAACTTACTCACAAGCCGGTGCAAAATTTGGTTTAGCTACTTTATGGACTGCGCTAATTACATTCCCGCTTATGGCAGCCCTCCAGGAAATGTGTGCAAGAATAGGTATTGTGACGTCCCAGGGATTGACAACTAATATCCGAAATAATTATCCCAAACCTATTTTGTACCTGATGATCCTCTTCACTTTTCCTGCGGTGATCCTTAATATCGGGGCTGATATTGCAGGAATGGGTGCTGTCGGAAATCTTATTTTTCCTTCGATCCCTTCTTACATTTTCACAATTGCTTTTACAGGGATTCTAATGGTATTGATCATTTATTTACCGTATCAAAAAATATCCGCGATCTTAAAATATCTCTGTGCTTTTCTTTTGCTTTATCTCGTTGTACCATTTCTTGCAAAGCAAGATTGGGGAGAAATAGCAAAGCATACGTTTATTCCAACAATAAAATTCAACAAAGATTTTATCAGCATTCTTGTTGCCATCCTGGGAACAACTATCTCACCCTATCTTTTTTTCTGGCAAGCGACCATGGAAGTTGAAGATATAAAGCATAAAAAAAGAAGATTGATGGTCGATAAAAAAATGATACATAAAATGGATATGGATGTTGATTTCGGAATGCTCTTTTCCAACCTTGTAATGTATTTTATTATTCTTTCAACGGGAACAGTTTTATTCAACGGAGGGATCACAGAAATTAATTCTGTAGAGCAAGCTGCAAAAGCTTTAGAACCACTCGCAGGAAAATTATCTTACTTATTATTTGCACTTGGAATTATCGGTACAGGTCTCCTGGCGATTCCGGTATTAACAGGCTGCCTGTCGTATATGTTATCTGAAACGTTTAATTGGAATGGCGGACTTGATAAGAAATATTATGAGGCAAAACCTTTTTACTGGGTTATCATTATTTCTCTTTTAATCGGTCTTGCCATCAATTATATTGGGATTAATCCTGTACAGGCATTAATTTATACAGCTATTTTGTATGGAGTTACATCGCCTGTTCTAATTCTCATAATACTTCATATATCAAACAATAAAAAAGTAATGGGAAAATTTACTAATGGTAAATGGTCGAATATCCTTGGGACTCTTGCCTTACTACTTATGACCGCATCAGCAGCATTGCTGATCTATTTTCAATTCAAATAATTACTTCTTAGTCTTCTTTTTCTTTTTAGTATAAAAATCTTTTGCTTTATAAACTAACTCCACCAGTTGCGACTGATTAACATCTGTTGGATTAGCAGCTTCACTTGCATTATACAATACATCGCCCCAACTTATATCTTTTACAAATTGAGATGATTTAAGAATGGAGCCAAACATGATGACCGAACTTGCAAAGCGATACATTGGATCAAGTTCTTTGTATATTATCGGGTCATAAGGAAATTTCTCACTCATTTCAAGCTCCTGGGGTTCGTCGGGTAGTTTATATTGTAATTTGATCTCCGCAAAATGGTCTGAATATACATTTGTCCCACTTGTAAAATTTGGTTCAATTTCAAAAGCAATAGTAATGGATTGACCGGAACCAATTTCTCCACCTTCAACTTCAGAAGATGAATCGGCAAGTGCTCCTAATTTGTTATCAAAACCGATCAGCCGGTATTGTTTTACTAATGAAGGATCAAATGTTACATGCATGTGAGCATCATCGGCAATAGTATACAGTGTTTGTGTAAATTCTTTCATGATGATCTTTTCTGCCTCCTGGAAATTATCTACATAAGCAAAATTTCCATTACCCTTGCGGGCTAATGTTTGAATTTTTGAATCTTTATAATTTCCCATACCTACACCGAGACAGGTTAAATAAATTCCGGATTCCCTATGCCGCGAGATCATTTCATCCAACTCTGGTTCGGTTTGTATTCCCACATTAAAATCACCATCTGTTGCAAGAATTACCCTGTTATTTCCTTTTACAATAAGATGTTTTTTTGCAATAGTGTACGCCAGTTTTATTCCTGATTCTCCTGGTGTAGAGCCGCCGGGTTGCATTTCATCAATTGCTTTAATGATCTTTTCCTTTTCATTGCCGGCTGTTGGAAAAAGTAAAACGCCAACTGCGCCGCCATAAACCACTATACTTACTGTATCCTTTTCTCTCAAATTCATCGCCAGCATTCTGAATGCAGACTTCAATAATGGCAATCTATTTGGCATATCCATTGATCCGGAAATATCAACAAGAAAAACAAGATTTGATGGCGGTAATGAATCCAGATTTAGTTTTTTGGAAAATACATTTATAAAAAAAAGCTGGTTATCCTTATTCCATGGACAATTAGTAAGAGTAGTTTTTATCTTAAATAAAGAATTATTGACCGGTGTTTCATACCCGAAGTTGAAATAGTTCAGCATTTCTTCAATTCGTACCGCATCGGGTGGCACGGCAAGATTAAGATTTATAAACCTCCTGATATTGCTATACGATGCCCTGTCAATATTTAAAGCGATACCAGTTGTTGAATAACTTTTTGCGTCAATAAAATTATTCTCTACAAGACTTGCATAGGTTTCATCATCGGAATACCATTTTTTTTGATTTTCTCTTGAAAGATCTTTAGTAAGTGAAGCTAGCCTGTACTTCTTATTGCTGGATGCGATAGATGGTAAAAGTTTAAGGTTAAGTGTAAGATATTTATCAGCTTTCACTAATACTTGTTCCGTCTGATATCCTTCATAAGAAAATATCAGTGTATCTGATTCTTTTGATGTTTGAATACCAAACGATCCTGAATTACCTGTGTGAAAAAGATAACCGGTACTTTGCTGACGGATATTTACATTTTGCAAAAGGTTGCCACCTTCATCCCGTACTTCGCCGCGGAGATAAAACTGCTGTCCATGAAATGGCAAAGCAATCAGCAGCAATAAAAATATATGTACAAAGCTTTTCACCTGGATATTTAATTGCCATCAAAGTACAAAAATCCTGTAAGTATTGGTAGTACTAAACCAACTGGTAAATCTCCTTAAAATTCCTTCCGAGTCCATCATAATCAAGGCCATAGCCCACTACAAATTTGTTTGGAATTGAAAATCCCAGATAATCAATTCTGATGGGAAATTTCACAGCTTCAGGTTTATGGAGTAAGGCGGCAATTTTCATTGATGCGGGTTGGTGATGAAGCAACTTTGGTAAAAATTCGTTCAATGTTTTGCCAGTATCAACTATATCTTCAAGTATGATTATATCTTTTCCTATGATATCAACATCTAACCCGATCGCCGTTATCACCTGTCCGCTTGATGTTGTTCCTTTATAAGATGCCAGTTTAATAAAACATATTTCGGCATCTATCGTAAGATACTTAAAAAGATCGGATGCAAACATGAATGACCCATTTAAAATTACAATGAACATGGGTCGCAAGCCAGCATAATCAGAATTAATTGCATCCGCAATTTTTTTTACCTGCTGTTGTATGTCCTGTTCTGAAAGAAAAGGACCAAATCTTTTATCATGAACTTTTATCTGCGACATAAAGAATTTATATCGATCATTTCCCGGTAGCCAATGCCGGCATGCCCGGACCTTTTGAACGTAAATATAAAACAGAACCTACAGCGGGCTGCATATTTGGTTGAAGAAAATTATATTCAAGCAAACTTTCGATACGTAATGCTTCAGCCTGCGCAATATCAGCCAGTGTCTCTCCGGGTTTTACGGTATGCTGTTCATTTAGGCCAACTTTTCTTTTTCGCATTATATAAATGAGTTGATCTTTTTCAACAACTTCCTGCACTTTCATTTCATTGAATTCAAAGATCCTTGCAAGAGGAATTGAATATTTTTCTGCTATTGATAAATAGGATGTTCCTTTTTTTACGTAGATAACTTTTGTTTCATTTATTTTAAACTCACCACCAGGGTAATCAGTTTTTGTTTCTTTTTTTGAATAGACAACTATTTCTGGTTCACGAGGCATTACTACTGGCTTATCCTTTGGGATTATTATTTCCGAATTTTTACTCTCGTTCTTCGCCAATGTTTCGTGCCCGGATTTTAATTTTCCCAATGCGATCATGGTATAATCTTGCAGATCGTAATCCTCAATAAGTTTAATTATAACCTGTGAATATTTTGGATTAGTTGCATAGCCCGCTTTTTTTAATCCAAAAGCCCATGCTTTATAATCAGTAGGATCAAGCTCAAATAGTGAAGCATAACGTGGAGTACCTTTAAGATAGTTTGATTGATCTTTATATGAATCGCTGGGGTTTTCATATTTCCGGAAACATTCATTTGGCGCATCATCTGTATGCTTAACTGTCATGCCTGTCCACTCAGCTTTACATTTTAATCCAAAATGATTATTTGATCTTTTTACTAGATCACTTGTGCCGGCACTGGTTTCATGAATTCCTTGTGCAAGTTTAATAGATGCCGGGATACCGGTACGTTGCATTTCCGCTATTGCGAGGTCTTTATATTTTTTGATATACTCAACTACTACAGGATCTGGCTGTGCAAAGGAATTTTTAAATGCTAATGAAGCAAAAAGAAGGAACAGGATTTTTAGTTTTTGCATTGGGATCTTACTTTTTTCTTATTAAATACAACCCGTCACGTAGGGTAAGGATCATTTTTTCGATATCGGTTCTCTCATTTATAAACTGGTTAAACTCTTTTATTGCTTTTGCATTTTTTCCAGTTGGTTCAGTTTCAATGGCCTGGCCATGAAAAAAAACATTATCTGCAAAAATAAACCCGTTTTTTTTCAATTTTGGGAAAACGAGGTTAAAATATTCAATATACCCGGATTTATCAGCGTCAATAAATACAAGATCAAACGTTTCTTCCAGCGTAGAAACGATTTTTTTGGCATCTCCCGTATGTAAAATGATCTTTTCTTTATAAACAGATCTACCAAAAAATCCTTTTGCAGTTGCCGCATCTTTTTCTCTAAGCTCTATTGTATGCAGCAATCCGTCATCCGTTAATCCTTTTGCAAGACATAAAGCACTGTATCCTGTAAATGTTCCTATTTCAAGAATCCGCCGGGGCTTAATCATCATGCTCGTCATTTCTAAAAACTTGCCCTGCAGATGCCCGCTAAGCATGTGATACTCGGGGTGATTTGCTGCAGTAAAATCATTTACTTCTTTCAACAATGCATCTTCCGGTGAAGAAAATTTTTCTGCATATTCCTGTACTAATGGATTAATAAGTTCCAATGATAATTCTTTGTGCAAAGATAATTTTATACGGGTTGCATTTTAAGATCCATCTCATGTTGGGTAGACTTACGTGAAATAAACCATAAGCCAACGAATGTGATAATACCATTTATGAGAATAAGCTCATTTCCTATTTTATAACCATTAAAGGTTGCTGCTGACAAACTATCAAGACCAAGTTTCATGTGCAACTTTGCCTCATACCATCCGGGATTACTAACCATGTCAAGTATTAATGCAAGCAAAGGTGCTATTATACAAACTGTCCAAATAAGTTTTTCGTTGAGCTTTCGCTTTGTTAAAATGCCAAATGCAAAAAGACCAAGCAATGGACCATAAGTAACACCGGCAAACTTTAAAATGAAATCAATGATCAGCTTATCATTCATCCATTTAAAAACTAAAACCATTATAAAGAATACAATGGCAAAACTAAAATGCACTTTCAATCTTGTCATTTTCTTTTCCTTTTCAGTTCCTTCTCTTTTTTTCAACCCAAGTATATCGATACAAAAACAAGATGTAAGTGAAGTAATGGCGCCATCAACGCTTGGGAACAGCGCAGAGATTATCGCAATGATGAAAATTATTCCTATGCTTTTACTGAATGCATCGCTTAATGCCACGGTTGGAAAGAGATCATCACCCGGCACATGAATATTATGAGCAGATGCATATAAATAAAGTACCCCGCCTAAAACAAGAAAAAGAAAATTCACAAACATGATGACCACCGCAAAAGACATTATATTCTTTTGAGAATCTTTCAATGTCTTTACGCTAATATTTTTTTGCATCATTTCCTGGTCCAGACCTGTCATTGCAATGGCAATGAACATACCGCCAAGAAGTTGTTTTAAAGCAAAGGAACCGGAGTTAACATCCCAGTTAAAGATCTTTGTATAACCTTTCTCACTCATCATATGCATAGCCCCGCTAAAATCGGTGCCTAACGATTTGATAATTGCAATTACACAAACAACCAGGCCAACAAGCATTCCCGTAGTTTGAAGGGTGTCAGTATAAACTATTGTTTTAACGCCACCTTCAAATGTGTAAAGAAGGATCAAAACAAGGATCACAAATGCAGTAGCCATAAAAGGAATATGCATCTTATCGAAAATAAATATCTGCAATACGCTAATCACGAGATAGAGCCTTGCCGTTGCCCCGACAACACGGGAAAGAATAAAAAAGAAAGCGCCGGCTTTGTGTGCATTTATGCCAAACCTTTTTTCAAGATATGTGTAAATGCTTGTAAGATTCATCTTGTAATACAAAGGCAGTAATACGTATGCAATGACCAGGTATCCGAAGAGATAACCGATCACCACCTGGAAATAATAAAAATTGGCGCTGCCAACACCACCGGGCACGCTTACAAATGTGACCCCGCTAAGTGATGTGCCGATCATTCCAAATGCAACAAGCATCCAGTTGCTGCTACGGTTACCAATAAAAAAAGATTCGTTATTTGAATTGCGGGAAGTGAACCAGGCAACAGCAAGTAATAAAACAAAATATCCGATAACAAAGGTGAATAACAGAGCCGCAGACATAAGATGATTTTAAATTAATGATCCTGCATTAGAGATAAATACGATATTTACTGCACTAAAAGTTGACAAGATAAAATAAATCTATGAAGATAAATTCACTTGCAGTTTTTTGCGGGTCAAAGAATGGAAATAATCCTGTTTATGTAAATCATGCAAAAGAATTAGGAAAACTTTTAGCAAAAAAAAATATTACGTTGATATATGGCGGAGGCAGCACGGGGATAATGGGTGCAGTCGCAGACGCAATGATGGAAGGAGGCGGAAAAGTGATCGGTATCATCACAAAAAAACTGGTGGACTGGGAACATCAGCATGAGGGTATTACTGACTTATCAGTTGTCGATGATATGCATATCCGTAAACAGAAAATGTATGATCTGTGTGATGCAGCAGTCATCTTACCGGGTGGTGTAGGAACACTTGATGAGTTTTTTGAAATGGTAACATGGAATCAATTATCAATTCACGACAAAGAAATTTATATTATTAATTCAGATAATTTTTTTGACTTTCTTTTGAAACATATTCAACAAATGGAAAAGCAAGGCTTTCTTTATGAAAGTGTCCTGGAAAGGATCACTGTTTTGGATGAACCAGAACAATTGCTTCAATACCTCAATTAATAATCAATACTTTTTTGTTTTCCTCCACTGCCCTGGAATAAAGGGATCTGAACACCACCTCTTATAATAGGAATAGTTCTTCCATAAGCATCAGTATAAGGAGAACCGGGTTCTTGTAGAATATCAAACAATATTGCAAGATAATAATGCGGAGATCCTCCTCTGCCCATGCGACCGGTAGTGTACCCACCACCTATAAGAAAACTCTTGGCTTCTATGTTATCTTTTTGTTGAATCCCACTATTATTTGGTGGAATGTATTTTAATTTTAAAAAATTATACTCGTATTGTGCCTGTGCAAAAATAAAACGGAGTGGATAGAGTTTTACAAAAGGACCTCCTCCAAAATTGTTTTGCTTTAAACGGTCATCAAAAACATAATAATCCCTGTAAACTGTATAGTTATAATTAATAACAATTCCAAGATCGGCCCAATTTGTAATACTATAACCAAGCACAGGGCTGCCGCCTATAAGAAAAGTATTGGAATAAAATGCCAGTGAAATGGTACCACCTGTAAATAACTTTTGCTTAAAGGGCATCTTTTCTTTTTCCTCTTCATCTTGTGCTTTTGAATGTATAGAAATCACGGAAACAATGAAAATGAAGATGACCAATTTCGATCTCATAATAAGGTTTTTAATTAATGCTAATTTAACTCTATTTGCTTTGGTGCGTTTAAAACTAAATCGTTAAAATATCTTTCCTGCATTCAAAATATTATTAGGATCAAATGCTTTTTTTATTTGCCGCATCAGGTCAAGTTGTTTTTGTTCAAACATAATGTCCATAAACCCTTTTTGAATAAGCCCGATCCCATGCTCACCACTGATAGTTCCACCAAGTCCTTTCACCAATTCAAATAAAGCCCGGAGACTTTCCGTCATTTGCGCATCACCAAAACTATTGGGTGTTCCGTCTTTATGAATACGAATATGAAGATTGCCATCGCCGGCATGTCCATAACATACAGCCTTGAAATTATATTTAGCGCCGATGTCTTTTACACCCCGAATAAGTGCAGGCAATTCGGCTCTTGGCACAACCGAATCTTCTTCAATTGTATAACCTGCAAGTTTTGTTGCCTCAGCCACTCTTCTCCTTAATTTCCACAACTCATTTTTTTGCTGTACATCATCTGCAAAATAAATTTCACCTGTATCGTATTGAGCTAACATTTCGCTGATAGCCTCCATTTCACTCATCAAGATCTCCATGTTATTACCATCCACTTCAATGATCAGGTGGGCCTCGATATCGTCACTGAGTTGTACTGCACTACTATCTACGAATTTGCTTACGATCCTTAATGCATCAATTTCTACTAATTCCAATGCGCTAGGAACAAATCCCGCCCTAAAAATAGCACTCACCGCTTCGCTGGCCTGCTCCAATTTTTTAAAAGGAACAAGCATCAGGAGATCATATTTTGGATGAGGAATCAGACGTAAAACAATTTTTGTTACAATACCTAAAGTTCCTTCACTACCGACAATCAATTGTGTGAAGTTGTACCCTGTAGAATTTTTTAAAACATTCGCTCCGGTCCAAATTATTTCCCCGGTAGGCAAAACCATTTCAAGATTCAATACATAATCTTTTACTACACCATATTTAACTGCTTTAGGACCGCCACTATTTTCAGAAATATTTCCCCCTATAAAACAGGAGCCGCGACTTGCGGGGTCTGGCGGATAAAACAACCTTTTTTCTTTTACTGTCATTTGTAAAACTTCAGTGATAACTCCCGGTTCCGTTGTTACTTGCAGATTTCTTTCATCG
>JBIOVR010000224.1:0-15092 GCA_044867875.1 Chitinophagaceae bacterium | reverse complement strand
ACATTGCAATCTATCAAATCTTTGAGCGCAGCAGCATTCGTCAATATGGATTGGGAAATTGTAAAAGGTTTACACGTACTGCCAGGTATCCGATTCAATTACGATAAGAAGGATGTGGTATATGATCGGAAAACATACGGTGGTCTTGATACCGCTACTTATAACGGTACGCAAGCTGAGAAGATACTCCTGCAGAGTTATAAAAATGGAGTTTACAGCAACCAGGCGTATGTTGCCGATGCCAATGAAGATAACCTGACATATCAACTTACATTGCAATACAGAGTCAATAAACGTATTAATGCTTTTGCAACATATTCTACCAGCTTTAAACCTGTAGGTGTTAATGTGGCAGGTCTGCCAACCGTTAACGGTCTACCAGCGACTGATCTGGCGGTAATAAAACCGGAGGATGTAAAGAATATAGAGCTTGGTATTAAGACTAATCCAATTGATAATTTCACATTGAACCTGGCATATTTTAATACCAACATTGAAAATTACCAAGCAAATGTTCAGTCACCTGAGTTAGGTGTTAATCGTGGCTACCTCGCCAATGCTGAAGAAGTAAATGTAAAAGGTTTCGAAGTTGATGCAAATATTATAGCCAATAATCATTTCTCCTTCTATGGAGCGCTGGCTTATACTGATGCTAAATATGTAAAATTTACAAATGCACCACTTCCGCTGGAAGAAACTGGTTTAACAGAAAATGGAGTGCAGAAATCATTCAAAGATATTTCGGGTAGTGTGCTTCCTGGTATATCCAAATGGGCAGGATCATTGAGTGGTGAGTTTTCTACCGCGGCTACTTTATTTGGTAAAGTCGGAAAGTTCTTCATAGCATCAGATGTTTATTATCGTTCTTCTTTTTCTTCCAGTCCGTCTCCATCTGCTTACCTGAATATAGATGGTTACACTCTTGTTAACGGAAGGCTTGGTTTCAAGGCTGTAAACGGCCTCACTGCCTTTATATGGGGACGCAATTTGTTTAATAAGAACTATTATGAACAATTGCTTGTGGCAGGTGGTAATGCCGGGCAGTATGCAGGTGTGCTTGGAGATCCGAGAACGTATGGCATAACCTTACGATATTCTTTCTAAAAGATGAGATGTTTAATGTTTTTAAAACAATAGCATAGCATTCGAAGTTTTTCATATGGCAAGCAGTCGTTGAGATGGCGTCCCGATTCTTCGGGATGCCTTTTTTAAAATGTAAAAGACTTTTATTTACTAACCCAAATATCAGCCCTGTGGCCGAGAGGACAGGTAAAGGATGGCAGATCCTTCAACGTCGGTTCGAGTCCGACCGGGGCGTCAATAAAAACTGAAAATAATTTTTATGAGCCGGGCTTTATTATTACTATCATCTTTTGTTGCGTCGCACTCTTGTACTTTCAGGTCAGCATTCAGCATTCTCAGGAAGTACTCATTAATTATTTTTTTATCATTGTCGCTAAACCGAAATTTATTTTCTCAAACAAAACAAACCGAAACCGTGCAGCAAATGTGGTTTGGATATTTCAATCAAACACGTTTCAGTAATAAATGGGGTACATGGACAGATATACATTTACGAACCAAAGAAGATTTTGTTTCAGATCTTTCGCAAAGCATCTTTCGGGTTGGTTTAACTTATTATCTTAATGATGATACAAAGCTTACTGCCGGTTATGCTTATGTAAGTCATTACCCCGCCGATAATCACAAGAATGTAACAATGCCGGAACACCGGCCCTGGCAGCAAATACAATGGCATAGCAAGTATTCTAAACTCAGACTTATGCAATGGTTCCGGCTGGAAGAAAGATTCAGAAGAAAGATCTTAAATGATGATGAATTAGCAGAGGGTTATAATTTTAATTTCAGGATCCGCTATAATTTCTTTTCCATGTTTCCATTAAGTAAAAATAAATTTCAGCCTAAATCTCTTTCATTTGTTGTGAATGATGAAGTGCATATCAATTTCGGAAAGGAGATCGTATATAACTATTTTGACCAGAACCGTTTCTTTCTTGGATTTGCTTATCATGTAAACAAACATGATAACTTACAGGTTGGTTATATGAACGTATTTCAACAACTGGCGGCAGGAAACAAATACAAGAGCAATCATGTGGCAAGGTTTTTTTACTTTCATAATCTTGACTTAAGAAAAAAATAATTATGGCAAGAATAGAACCACCCGTAACAAAAGAAATTTCATCATCTGTGAAAGATGCTTTTGAACGACATGTGCAGAAGTATGGTGGCCGCATCACAAATATGAAAGCGACATTGGGTCATTCTATTATCGCATTTGAAGCTTACATGCAATGGTATCCTTTATATTCAGAAGTTGAAAAGATATTGGGAAAACGAATGGCTTCTCTCTATGCACATTCAATTTCATGCGCCGCCGACTGTCCGTTATGTTCAACATTTTTCAGAAAAATAATCATAGATTCAGGTGAAACACCAGAAAAGTTAGAGTTGAGCGAATCAGATAAAGATCTTTTGAATTTTGGCAGCAGCATTGCAAAGCATAAAGGAAATATTGCCGACCGTCTTTATAATATTGTTGCAACTAAATATAATGAAACAGAAATGGTGGTTTTAACAGCTTTCGCTGGCATAATGATCGCAACAAATATTTTTAATAATGTGATAGAAACGGAGATCGACGAATATCTTTCTGATTACAGATCAACTATGAAATATTGCTGAACAAATGAGTAATGATTTAAAAGATAAAGTAGCGTTTATTACCGGTGCCGCACACGGTCAGGGCAGAGCAACTGCCATTGCTTTGGCAAAAGAAGGAGTTCATATTGCCGCATTTGATATTGCACAAACATTAAAATATCCCGGGTATGAACTCGGTTCTGAAAATGAACTTTTTTCATTGAAGCAGGAATGTGAATCATATGGAGTAAGCTGTCTTGTTTTTACGGGTGATGTAAGAGTTGATGATGATATTAATAATGCTGTTTCTAAAACGGTTGAACAACTTGGCAAGATCGATATACTTTTCAATAATGCCGGAATATGTGCTTATGGCCTTGCACATGAATTGACAGAAAAAGAATGGGATGTCATGCTCGATATTAATTTAAAAGGAGCATGGTTAGTAGCCCGTCGAATAATTCCTGTGATGATCAAACAACAATCAGGAGTGATCATTAATAATTCTTCTATCGCAGGTCTGCGAGGTATGAATCGATTGAGTCATTATGCTGCTTCAAAATGGGGGGTAACTGGTTTGACAAAATCATGGGCGATTGAACTGGCGCAGTATAATATAAGAGTAGTCTCTATTCATCCAACAGGAGTAAATACACCAATGAATGATGGTCTAGCAGCATTGGAAGGCTCGACGCCAAAAGAGATAGCAGAACGAAGTGCAGGAAATCTTATCAATGTTCCCTGGGTAGAAGTAGAGGATGTGGCAAATGCTGTAATTTTTTTAGCATCTGACAAATCCAGGTTTATTACAGGCTCGCAATTCGTTTTGGATGCAGGATTATTAAGCAGGTAATTTTCATTTTTTAAAACAATAGATATGAGAAAAATAAATCTATATAAGCCTTTTTTCCTTGTCATATTCATTCTTGCAATCAATTTGGTTCATGCGCAGGATAAGAAAGACTATTTCATTATTGAGAACTATTACAAAGTAAAATGGGGCTTTGCTGATGAGTTCATCAATTTGTGGAAAGTAAATCACTATCCGTTATTGAAAAAAGCAATTGATAAAGGTGATATCATAAGTGTGGAAGCGGAAAAACCTAAACTGCATAGCGGCGAAGACACACGGTTTGATTTTAAAGTGACCATCGTTTTCAAGAATGAAAAACTCGCTTTTGATCCAAATCTTACAAAGCAATACGAGAAACAATTATATCCTGATCTTGAAAAGCTAAAAAAGGATGAACAGCATCGTTTTGAATTATTAATTGCACATTGGGATGTAATGATCGAGAAGATCGAATTGTAATGATGAAAACTTTATGGAACAAGAAGAAAACTATATTGAGCCAGGTAAAAGATCTTTTCTGGCAGGATTGTCAGAAGATATATGGGCTGTATTCATTGGTGGCTTACTGATCGCAATAATTCTTGCCGGTGTTTTCTTTTCAGATATCAAATTTAAAACACCAGTTTACCAGTGGGAAAATGGAAACAATTTACTTACAAAGGTTCTAACGGGTAATAATCTTTTACTTCTTGCAGTCATTGGTATTATATTTCTTTTTGTCTCTTCTTTAGCAGTTGCAGCATCGGGAAATAATATAAAAAAATATATCGGAGGATTTGGGATCATCTTTATCCTTGCGATCTTTTCATTGATCATAGCCGGTAATAAGTCGATCAGCTATTATGGAATTGAATATGTTGTGTTTGCTTTATTAATTGGTTTATTATTAAGCAATCTCTTTAGCTTGCCAGCATGGCTGAAAGAAGCTGCACGTTCTGAATTTTTTATTAAAACCGGGTTGATCATTCTTGGCACATCAATTTTATTCACTGATATAATTAAAGCAGGTCTTCCCGGAATACTTCAATCAGTTTTAGTTGTTACAGCAGTTTGGTTCTTTGCTCTTTGGTTATGTCGTCGCTTGAAAGTAGATGATGAATTCGGAGTGATCCTTGCATCTGCTGTTTCGATCTGCGGTGTATCAGCAGCCATTGTTGCGAGCGGAGCTATCAAAGGTGATAAAAAGAAATTATCTTACGTAACTACACTGGTTCTTTTAGTTGCGATACCTATGTTGATAATATTACCATGGATAATTAAGAAGTTTGGCATTTCTGAAATAGTAGGTGGCGCATGGCTTGGAGGAACACTAGATACAACTGCGTCAGTAACTGCGGCGGCAGAATTAGTAGGTCCTGCAGCAACCAAAGCCGGTGTCATTATCAAGTTCTCACAAAATGTATTGATTGGGATCGCTGCATTTTTAATAGCTGCCTGGTGGGTAGTAAAGAAAACAAAAGCGACAGGTGACCAGGAGAAGCCTTCATTAAAACTAATATGGGAAAGATTTCCAAAATTTGTTCTTGGTTTTATCGCCGCATCATTAGTTTTTTCTTTTTTAATTCCAACCGGTACAGGCAAACAAGTAAGCGGAATTCTTAATAGTTTGCGTACGATATGGTTTGCGCTGGCATTCGTATCTATTGGATTAGAGGCACGATTTTTAGACCTGTTTAAAGTACAGGAAGGAAGACCAGCACTGGCTTTTATCGGCGCACAATTATTTAATATAATTTGGACATTGTTGTGGGCCTATCTTTTATTCGGAGGAGTTTTATTTCCTCCGCCGGATATAAAATAATTTTAAGATCATTTTTGTAATTTAATAGTTATGGAAAAAATTTATCTCAGCGATTCAGGACCGAAAGTATCGCCAGCCGTATATGGTTTTTACAGGTGGAAGGGCAATTATGTAAATGAAGACAAAATGGAGCAGATGATGAATCTTTGTCTTGAGCTTGATATCAACACTTTTGATCATGGCGATACGTATGGTGACTATACCTGCGAAGAAATATTTGGAAATGTTTTTAAGAGAAGTGGAATTAAAAGAGAAAGCATTGTTCTTTTTACAAAGTGCGGCATCAATATTCCGCATCCCGTCCGTCCGGATTATCGTGTAAAACATTATGATACTTCAAGAGAGCATATAACTAATAGCATAGAAAACTCTTTACGTAATCTCCGAACAGATTATATAGATGTGTTTTTGCTTAACCAGCTTGATCCGTTATCTAATTTGGAAGAAACAGCATTGACATTAGAGAAACTGAAAGATTCAGGGAAAATAAAAAATGTTGGTGTTGTTAATTTTTCCGTTTTTCAACACCAGTTATTGAGTTCTTATTTACGGATACCGATCGTTACCAACCATATTGAATTGAATTTGCTCAATACATCTGCATTTGATAATGGGCAGGTCGATTATATCAAACAAAAATATATGCGGCCATTGGCAACTTCTCCATTGGCAGAAGGGAAGATCGCCAACAGCAATGAAAAAATTCCTTTGCGTATTCGAGGAAAACTCGAAGAATTTGCAGGAAAATATAACTCACATTTTGAATCAGTTGCTATTGCATGGCTGGTTAAACTTGGTGCATTGCCGCTTATCGGTACTACAGATGAACTTCGGATAAGAAACATAGCCGAAGCTTTTAAAATTAACCTTGACCGGCAGGATTGGTATGAATTGTATGCTGTTTCGAGAGGAGAGCTATAAAAATTCTATTTCCTTTTTCTCAATTGTTGAAGCAATGCTCTCAAGTCTTTTGGTACAGGAGTTTCCAACTTCATCTTTTCACCATTTGTATTTGTAAACTGTAAACTCAAAGCATGTAAGGCAAGCCGGTTGAGTATCGGTCTTTCTTCCAATTCATTTTTTGAAAGTTTGAATTTATGTTTGAGTGTAGAAAGTAAAATTGGTTTACCATCCCCATAAAGTTCATCACATACTACCGGGTGACCGATATGTTTTGCATGTACTCTTATCTGGTGCGTACGGCCGGTATGAATTTGAAATTGGACCCAGGAGAAATTTTTAAAATCTTCCAGCACTTCGTAATCAGTTAGTGATTCTTTTCCTTTTTTATACACAGTCATCAATCCTTTTTTCAGCGGATGTTCAGATATGAGAGTATTGATGCTTCCTTTTTTTTCCGCAAGTGAGCCTAGAACAAGTCCGAGATAAATTTTTTCTGTCTGTCTTTCTTCAAATTGTTGTGAAAGCAGTTTGTGAGTCGTTTCATTTTTTGCAAACACAATTAGACCGCTTGTGTCTTTGTCAAGACGATGAACGGTAAATATGTTGCCATATTTTTCGATCAACAATTTTTTAAGGGAGATATCCTTTCCTTCACGGTCGGGAATGGAGAGTAAACCGGAAGGTTTATTCAGCGCAATCAGGTTCTCATCTTCATAAATTATCCACTCGCTGAGTTTCATTTTCCTTTTCCAAAGTATTTAAGTTCACGAACTTCTTTTTCATTCAGGAAACGCCATTTGCCTCTTTCAATATTTTTCTTTGTTAAGCCGGCAAACATTACACGATCAAGACCTTTTACATCATAACCAAGATGTTCAAAAATGCGGCGTACAATGCGATTACGACCACTGTGTATTTCCACACCAAGCTGTGTTTTGTCTTTCGTATCTGCATAGGCAAGTTTGTCAACTGATGCCGGGCCATCTTCTAATACAACACCTTTTAATATATTATCGAAATCTTTTTTCTCAAGAGGTTTGTCAAGAGTAACAGCATATATCTTTTTTATTTCATTACTTGGGTGAGTAAGTTTTTGCGAAAGCTCGCCATCATTAGTAAGCAATAAAAGACCTGAAGTATTTCGGTCTAATCTTCCAACAGGATAAACTCTTTCATCTGTGGCACGGCGAATAAGATCAAGCACTGTTTTTCTTCCCTGCGGATCATCTGTTGTTGTAATAAAATCTTTTGGTTTATTAAGTAAGATGTAAACAAGATTTTTTGACAGGAAGATTTTTTTACCATTTACAACTACTTCATCTTTTGGTGAAATTTTATGTCCGGGTTCTGTAACTACTTTTCCATTCACTTTTACGATACCTTTTTTTACTATTTCTGCAGCTTCACGACGGCCACTAACACCTGCATGAGAAATATATTTATTTAAAGGCATTAGCTCTGTACTCTGAGGTCTTGAGATAGTTGGCTGCGATTGTTTTTGTACAGGATCAGCTTTCTGAATTCTTAGTTCAGCTCTTTTCTTGTCAAAATACTCTTCTCTTTCTTTTTTTACCTTTTTCTTTTCCTGGCGAAATTGCTCTTTAATTGCAGCGTTGCTTTTCTTTTTATAAAACTTATCGAAGGGAGATGCTTTCTTTTTCATTTGAAGAGTTTACTGTTTTACAACAGGAGGCGCAAAGATAAGCAATAACAGGGCTTCAGTTTTTTTAAATAAAAAGCCCTTCCATTTCGGGAAGGGCTCCTTTATCAGCAAATATTTTAAGAAAGAACTCGTCTTTTGCGGGGCATAGATTTTCTCATTTCCTTCATTTTTTTCATCTGCTCTTCATTCAATATTGATCTCATGTTTTCTTTGTTCTTTTGGATCAATGTTTTCATCTCTTCTCTTTTTTTCATCATATCCTGAGATTTATTTTCATGAATTGCTTTCATTTTCTCATGCATTTCACTATTCTGTTTTTTTATCTTTTCCACCTGGTCATTGGTCAGATCAAGACGAAGTTTCATTTTTTCCATTCTTGCATTGGCATCGATCTCTGCCATTTTTTTACGCTCAACCTTATATTTTTCAATTTGTTCTTTTTGTTCTTTGCTTAATAAAGCACTCATGTCTTCCTTATGTTTTTTATTTAGCTCCGTCATTTGGTTTCTCCAATCCTTTACGAGGATATCATCCTTTTTTCTAAGCTCATCCATTTTTTTCCTGTAATCTTCATTCAGTGCTTTGGCTTTTTGCTTTTGCTCATCAGAAAGTTTAATTTTTTCAGCCATCATTTTATCACGGTAACCTCTTTGTTCCGGGGTCCTTTCTTTTTGTGCCTGGGCAGCAATGATCGTAACCATTGCTAGCATCAATACAATTATTTTTTTCATGGTTTTATTTTTTAGTTTGTATACAGACTAAACCCAAAATGCGAAGTTTAATCAAATCTAGGAAATTCTTCGTAGAAGGCCAAAATCCCTGCTCAAAGGCTAATTCTTATTGGCTAATTGTCCGCAAGCTGCGTCAATATCCTTGCCGCGGCTTTTCCGAAGCCTTGCATTTACTTTATGCTTTTCCAGGTAACTCATAAAGGCCTCGACCGTTTTTTCATCCGGCTTTTCAAATTTGGCAAAATCAATCGGATTGTATTCAATGATATTAATAAGATCGGCAGGCACCTGGCGATATAATTTTATAAGGTCATCTGCATCTTTGAGCGAGTCATTAAAATTCTTGAATAAGATATATTCAAATGTGATCTCATTTTTTGTTTCCTTGTAAAAATAATTTAGAGCATCTACCAGTGTTTTGATATTGTTACTGTCATTGATCGGCATTATCTGGTGACGCTTGGCATCCGTAGCTGCATGTAGTGATAGGGCCAGCTTAAATTTTACTTTATTATCACCCAACTGTTTTATTTGTTTGGCAACACCTGCTGTTGAAACTGTTATTCTTTTTGGACTCATTGCCAAACCATCCGGTGATGTTATTCTTTCTATTGCTCTTAAAACATTTTTATAATTCAATAATGGTTCACCCATTCCCATGAAAACAATATTGGTGAGCTTGTGACCGTAGATCCTTTCACATTGCTGATTGATCAGTACTACTTCATCATAGATCTCATCAAAGGTCAGGTTGCGTTTTTTATCAATATAGCCAGTAGCACAAAACTTACAACTGAGTGAACAACCGATCTGGGAAGATACGCAAGCTGTGGCTCTTTTTTCTGTTGGTATCAATACCCCTTCCACCAAATGACCATCATGTGTTTTAAAACCTGACTTTACTGTACCATCTGCAGAATATTGAGTTGCATTTATTGTTAGTGCAGGCAACGTGAAATTCTCTCCCAGCATTTGACGAAGATCTTTGCTCAGGTTTGTCATGTCGGCAAAACTGTGAGCATGTTTTTGCCAGAGCCATTCATATACCTGTTTTGTGCGAAATTTTTTTTCACCGAGTCTTTCAAAGTATTCTTCCAGTTCTAGTAAGCTCAGATGCCTGATATTTTTTAGTTCTGTTTTCAACATCGCAAAGATAATCATCGATCGATGGATGAGCAGATTTCGTTGATAAGATGCTTTTGCGTTCCTTTGCAGGCACTTATAGCTGCATAGCGATGAGGAAGAGGAACGGAGCGTCGCAACTTCAGCTAAATAGTAATTCAAAAGCATGGTAAATAATGAAAGATGTTTTTATAATTGATGCGATCCGAACACCGATAGGAAAATACGGCGGGGCATTATCAACTGTAAGACCAGATGATCTGCTGGCTATCGTTATTCATGCATTGATGCAAAGAAATTCTTCTATTGACATGAATGAAGTGGAAGAAGTGATCGCTGGAGCTGCTAACCAGGCCGGGGAAGATAATCGCAATGTTGCGAGAATGGCAGCATTGCTTGCAGGATTACCTGTTAACGTTGGAGGTGTTACTGTGAATCGTTTATGTGCATCTGGTATGCAAAGTATAATGGATGCAACAAGAGCAATTATGTGTGGTGATGGTGAAATTTATTTTGCAGGCGGAGTTGAGAGCATGACAAGAGCACCGTTTGTTGTTGGTAAATCGAATGAAGCATGGAGCCGAAAGGGTGAGATGTTTGATACAACAATGGGGTGGAGGTTCATTAATGAAAAACTTGCAGCTATGTATTATCCATTTACAATGGGTGAAACGGCGGAGAATGTAGCGGAGCAATGGAATATTTCAAGAGAAGAACAAGATGCGTTTGCATTTCAATCACAGGAAAAATATTTTGCGGCAAAAGAAGCGGGTAAATTCAACAACGAAATTGCCGCTGTTGAAATACATAATAAAGGACTGATAAATTGGGTGATAGTTGATGAACATCCGAGAAAAACTTCTTTGGAAAAATTGGCTCTGTTAAAACCTGCATTTAAAAAGGATGGAACTGTAACAGCGGGAAACTCATCAGGTATAAATGACGGAGCTGCTTGTTTATTACTTGCAAGTGAAAAAGCAGTGAAAGAATATTCATTAACCCCATTTGCAAAAATCGTTTCAATGGCATCGGCTGGAGTAGATCCGGCAATTATGGGAATTGGTCCCGTACCAGCTACACAAAAAGCATTGCAAAGAGCCGGGTTGAAAATTGAAGACATTGGATTGATAGAATTGAACGAGGCATTTGCTTCACAAAGCATTGCTTGTATAAAAGAATTAAATTTAAATCCTTCGATAGTTAATATAAATGGCGGTGCAATTGCGTTGGGTCATCCGCTTGGGTGCAGCGGTGCAAGAATATCCACTACATTGTTATATGAATTGAAAAACCAGAATATAAAATATGGCTTAGCTACAATGTGTGTAGGAGTTGGGCAAGGCACAGCCATTATTTATGAATCTTTATAAAATATTTTATGAATTTACAAAAGGAATATGGTAAGGAATCAATTGATGTAACTGCTGCTATGCAGCAACTGGAAATTCATATTGAGACTTTTCCAGGAAAATTGAAACAAATTTCTTCTGAAGAATTATTAAAAAGACCGGCGCCGGGCAAATGGTCAAAGCAGGAAATACTTGGACACTTAGTCGATTCGGCTATAAATAATCTAAAACGATTTACTGAAATACAATTCTTACCTCAGCCGTATACTGTTATTTCTTACCAGCAAAATGAATTGGTAATAGTAAACGATTACCAGAATCTTCCGTTGCAACATTTACTGGATCTTTGGCAATCATTGAACAGGCAGATCATTTTTGTGGTAAAAGCAATTCCTGCTGATAAATTAATCTACCCTGTTGATCCGCAGTACGAAAACAAGGAAATGAAAACACTGGGATGGATCATCTGTGATTATGTAGCACACATGGAGCATCATTTCAGGCAAATTTTTCCGGATTATCTAAAAAATAAAACCTAATTTTCTTTTGAAATCAAAAACACCAGTTATGAAAAAAATTATCTTATCCATCCTGTCTTCAATATTTATTATAAGTGTTTATGCCCAATCAGATCCTGCGCCTAAGCCGCCACCATCTGATTTTGTCGGCAGGTATGTTTTTCCTGAGGGCAGTGTAGTGCCTGATGTGACTGTTGCTTTATCAGGAGAAGCATTAACTATGACTTCTGCTGCCGGCGCCTCTGCTCTTACGGAATTAGGAAGGGATACATTCACGATTGTTGAATTCAGCGGAGTCGCAATATTTAAAAGAGGAGAAGATAAAAAAGTAAATGCCGTTCACATTGAAGCACAGGGTTATGTACTTGACGGACAAAAGCAAAGCAGTGGCGCATGGTCATTTACTTATTATTTGCGTCCTAATCGTGATCTGCTTGTAAAAAAATGATCAGAAACTATAGTTGAGTAACTCCTGCTGTGGAATAGTTTGTTGACTGCTCTGTAGCAGGTTTTTTATTGTGCAGGTTTGTTCTTCCAATTCTTTGCTGCCGATGATAACAGCGTAAGGAATATTTTTCTTTTCAGCGTATTTGAATTGTTTGTCAAATTTTACACTTTCATGGTAAAGTTCGCAACGAATATTTTTGTTTCTTAATTGTTGCATTAAACTGAATGCGGCTTTGCCTTCATTTTCTCCAAGATTAAAGAACAAGACTTGCGTACCTACATGTACATCTGCAGGAAAAAGATCTAGTTCTTCCATTACATCATAGATGCGATCGACACCAAATGAAATTCCTACACCGGGAATATTGGGAACACCGAATAAACCGGTTAGGTCATCATATCTTCCGCCGCCGCCAATGCTTCCGATCTTTACTTCAGCAGGAGCTTTTGCTTCGAAGATGATACCTGTATAATAATTAAGACCGCGGGCAAGAGTTGGATCAAGATGATAATTGATTGATGATAGATGAGAACTTCCGAAGATCTCTTTTATTTCTTCAATCCCTTTCTTTCCTGATTCTGTTGAACCGATCAGTTCGCTTAACTGTTCTGTTTTTTCAGCATTGGTTCCACCAATGTTTAAATATTTTTCAATTAAAGCAACCTGTTTTTCATTTATTCCTTTTTGCTTCAATTCATCTTTTACCTTTTCTAAACCAATTTTATCAAGTTTATCTATGGCGATTGCGATCGCATTCATCTTTTCTGCACCGCCACATAATTCTGCAAGTGCCGTAAGGATTTTTCTGTGATTGATCTTTAATTCATAATTCTTAATTCCTAATTGAACAAAAACCTGGTGATAGATCAATGCAAGTTCAACTTCATTTAACAATGAATTACTTCCTACCACGTCTGCATCGCATTGATAAAACTCACGGTATCTACCTTTTTGTGGCCTGTCAGCCCGCCAGACAGGTTGTAATTGATAACGCTTGAATGGAAATGTAAGCTGGTTATGATTCATTGCCACATATCTTGCAAAAGGAATCGTAAGATCATATTTTAAAGCACGTTCAGTAATGCCCTTCACATTTTTTCCTCCTAATACTTTTTCGAAGTCCTCTCTTATTTGTTTTTCTTTATCCGGATTGTCTAAACCATTGTTTAAAATTTTAAAGATCAACTTATCTCCTTCTTCACCATATTTTCCGATCAATGTCTCTAAGTTTTCCATTGCCGGTGTTTCCAGCGGTTGAAAACCGTATAGTTCAAAAACGTTTTTGATCGTATTGAAAATATAATTCCGTTTGCGAACAACATCCGGTCCGAAATCTCTTGTGCCTTGCGGTAATGATGGTTTAGCCATGGTTACTAGTTACTTGTTTCCGATTCCTGGTTATCAGACGTTGAATACTGATCATTGATCGTTGAATACTTTCTAACGATTGCATCACATGCTTCATCGATCATTTTATATACATGATGAAATCCCGGCTCTGGTCCATACCATGGATCAGGCACATCGACATTTTGACCAGGGAATAATTCATTTAATAACAGATCAACTTTTTTTTCATCAAAATTATTTTTTGCTATTCTTCTCATGTCGTCAATTACATCATCGGACATTGCATAGATCTTATCAAAGCGATAAAAATCTTCGGCAACAAAATTTCTTGATCGTTGTTTGCTGATGTCAACTCCATTTATACGTGCCACTTTTTGTGATAAGGGATGCGGCGCTTCTCCCGTATGATAACCATTGGTACCGGCACTTTCTACACTCCACTTCAAACCAGCTTTCCAGGCTTTTTCCTGCAAGATGCCTTCTGCTAACGGGCTGCGACAAATATTACCCAAACAAACCATTAAAATTTTCATGCAGGCAAAAGTAATATAAAAGACACAAGGCTCAAGGTACAAGACACAGCCAAAAATTGATCCTTGTTTTTTGTGCCTTATGGATTTCTTTTACAATGGCATCTCATTCTAAAATTATTTGCCATGACTAACAAAGAAATTTTGCAAGCAGATCTGCTCGACATTTTATTCGAGCATCGTAACAAATTATATGGTGCTTATGCATTGCGTAAAACATATTCAAGTCGTCTTGGTATAGCACTTGGCGTTGCATTATCAACAGTTTTATTATTTATTCTTATGTCTTTTATAAAAAAAGAGAATAAGATTAACGGGCCTTTTAAAGATGAGCCATCCATGGCGCTAATTGATGTCAATTTGCAAAAAGATGAGATCAAAAAACCCGAACCACCGAAGGAACAACCCAAACCAACAGTAGCGTCAGTTGATTATCAGAATTTCAAGATCGTAGAAGATGATAAAGCGGATAAAGAAATAGTTACAATGACAGACATCGATGAGGCCGATATTAGTGATAAAACTTTAGATGGTGAAAAACCAGATGGTCTTGCAAATACAAAATCTGAATCCAGCGGAAATGTGGATGTTGCAAAAGAACCGGAAAAAAAAGATGAGCCTATTGGCCCAAGCCGCGAGCCACGTTTTCCTGGTGGTCCTGCAGCATGGCTTACTTTTTTGCAACGATATTTACAAGCACCAGCTGATGTGGAACCCGGTCAAAGAATAGAAGTGCAGGTACGTTTTTGGATCGATGTTGATGGCAATGTTTCAAGGGCTGAGATCATAAAAAGTGGAGGAAGCGCATTTGATAAAGAAGTATTACGGGTAATGAAAAAAATGCCCAAATGGGAAGCAGCACTCCAGGCCGGAAGACCTATTGCAGTAGCCTATCAGCAACCGGTAATTTTTATCGGGCAGGAAGAGTAAAAGTTTTTATCTTGCCGTTCCCATAAATATGAGGCTCATTTATGTCGTTTGCCAATAAAGAAAGAAATACTTCATCCCTGCTTCGCAGCATTTATAACTACACGATGGGTGTGTTATGGCTGGGAGTTGGGATTTTTGTTTTGTTTCATAAACAATGGGGTTATGATCTCAAACTTGACGTGATCTTACAGAATATATTTGGCGTAAGCTGCACACTGTATGGTTTGTTT
>JBIOVR010000223.1:0-2240 GCA_044867875.1 Chitinophagaceae bacterium | reverse complement strand
GCAGCTTTTCTTTGTTTGCCATCAACATGATTGATGCCTTGTTTTATATTAAAACTTAATCCTTGGTATTGAAATGGATTCTTGCTATTAATTAATAAAGTACCGTTCATACCGCCAGAACCATACAATGCAGAAGAAGCGCCTGATAAAAGTTCCATATTTGCAACATCGGGTTCAGTAAGACCAATAATATTACCAACAGAAAAATTTAAACCCGGAGCCTGGTTATCCATACCATCTATCAATTGATTGAACCTGTTATTACCGCTTGAAAGAAAACCACGGGTCGTAACTGTTCTGAATGTTAAACTGGCTGTATGCATATCCACTCCTTTCAGATTAGACAATGCTTCATAATAGTTAGGAACTGCGGCGTTCCGGAGAGCTGAGCTGCTCAATCTTTCAATAGTTACAGGAGCATCAATAATTCTTTGTGGAGTACGGTTTGCGGCTACAACAACTTCTTGTCCGAGAGTAGAAATAGATGTCAGATCAATTTCAAGAGCAGTTGAGGCATTACCAACCTCGACTTCTTTTGATTCAAATCCAACAGAACTGAGCACTAATATAAATGGCAATTTTGCAGAAGTGGAAATAGAAAAGGCACCTTTATCATCAGTATAAGTGCCGGTAGAAGTTCCTTTAATTACGATTGACACAGCAGGAACCCCTTCTTTTGAAGTGGAATTGCGGACAGTTCCGCTGACGGTTACGGTTTGCGCCAAAGCTTGAAGAGAAAATAATGCAGTAATCAGGCAAGCAGCCGTAAAGCGCAGGCTTTTACTCATATTAGATAATTTTGGTTTTAGAAATTTATGATGGAAAAGTAAGAATAGTAATTTGTATGTAAAAATCTAATTTTTAGACACTAAGGATAAATTGTTGAAATCTTGAACAGCTTGTTGTGGGACAATTTTATCACCTAAATTACTTTCGGGCATGGGTAATTTTAAATTTCCGGATCAGACAAATTTTTACAAGGGAAAAGTAAGAGATGTTTATTTTATAGGCAATGATTGGCTCGTGATGATAGCTTCCGATCGTATATCAGCTTTCGATGTCATATTGCCCCGCCCTATTCCATTCAAAGGCCAGGTGCTTAATCAAATTGCAGCATATATGCTTGGCGAAACAAATGATGTTTGTAAGAATTGGCTTGTTGATGTGCCTGCTCCCAATGTTTCTATTGGAAAAAAATGTGAGCCATTTAAAATTGAAATGGTTGTTCGTGGTAATCTTGTGGGTCATGCGTGGAGAACTTATAGTTCAGGCAAAAGAATTCTATGCGGAGCAACAATGCCTGATGGGTTAAAAGAGAATGATCTTTTTCCGGAGCCTATAATTACTCCTTCTACAAAAGCTGATGCGGGTCATGATGAAGATATTTCACCTGATGAGATAATTGAAAAAGGATTGGCTACAAGAGATGAATGGACCACGCTAAGTCAATACGCATTTCATCTTTTTGAAAAAGGAAAAGCGATCGCAGCAAAAAGAGGATTGATACTTGCTGATACAAAATATGAATTTGGAAAATTAAATGGTGAGATCTATTTGATGGATGAGGTTCATACGCCTGATTCATCCCGTTATTTTTATGCAGAGGGCTTTGAAGAAAGACAAGAAACTGGTGAACGACAAAAACAATTAAGTAAAGAATTTGTAAGAGAATGGCTCATTGCCAATAATTTTATGGGGAAAGAAGGACAAACAGTTCCTGAAATGAGCGATGAGTGGGTGAATACGATTTCCCAACGGTATATAGAGCTCTATGAAAAAGTGATCGGGGAAAAATTTGTTGCGGAAAAACTAAGTGATGATGAAACTTACAAACGGATCATTTCATCGTTGAATAAATATTCCACCTAAAATTTTACATTATGTCACCTGATTCTGTTTTTCAGACCTGCAGCACAATTGCAATGGTGGGCTGGATAGTCTTACTTGTCATTAGCCCATTCTGGAGCAGCTTTGATAAATTTCTTATTGGCATCATCATCACATTGTTCGCCATTGTATATGCATGGCTCATCTTCCAGGTATTCACTCCCGGAGATTTTCAAAAGTTTGGTTCATTGAATGGTGTCATGGAATTATTTACTGATAAAACCGCTGTTACTGCTGGTTGGGTGCATTACCTCGCTTTTGATCTGCTTACCGGTATTTGGATAAAAAAGAATGCACAGAAATACAACATCCATCATTTGATCCTGATCCCTTGCCTCCTTCTTACTTTCATG
>JBIOVR010000222.1:0-7393 GCA_044867875.1 Chitinophagaceae bacterium | reverse complement strand
CCATTGGAGAAACGGTGTTGTCCAGAACATCAAGCAATGTGTGCCCCGCCTCCGAATTCCTGCTTACCAATTCCAGGTTCCTTATCGTAAATCTATCCATCCATAAAAAATCATCACGATTGATGCGCTGCATATTTGTTATATGCTGCAGGTTAGGATGTTCGGTGTCTTTCAGGTAATGCATAACCGCACCGGCTGCAATTATTCCTTTTCTCAGATCTTCTACACCAAAACCCTTCAATGAAATGGTTTGAAAATGTTTCAACAAAGTTTCTTCCGCATACGCATCGGAGAATATCCATTCATCGAGTGTGTAAGAATAAATTTTTGCACCAAAAAATTCTTTGAACTTTTTTTGATGGTGCCTTTGAAAAACAACTTCGGCAGGTTTAAAACCTTGTAATAATTTGTCAGCATATTCCCGGTCGCCTTCAGCAATAAAAAATTCACCAGTGCTGATATCAAGAAAGGCAAGACCGTATTGATCATTTTCTGCAAAATGAATTCCTGCGAGAAAATTATTTGAATGATGTTCAAGTAACTTATCATTTACAGTAGTGCCAGGCGTCACCATTTCAGTCACCCCTCTTTTAACGATCCCTTTTGCAAGTTTGGGATCCTCCAGTTGATCACAGATAGCAACTCGATAACCGGCTTTTACCAGTTTATGTAAATAAGTATCGAGTGCATGATGAGGAAAGCCGGCAAGATCAGATGATGCAGCAGCGCCATTGTTTCGTTTTGTAAGGGTGATGCCTAATACTTGTGAAGCAACAACAGCATCCTGTCCAAAGGTCTCATAAAAATCTCCTACCCGAAAAAGCAATATTGCATCAGGGTATTTTTGCTTAATAGCCTTATGCTGCATCATTAAGGGAGTGTCTTCTGTCTTCGTCTTAGCCATTCAGAGTTTTACGATTTAGACAAAAATAACAGGTTTAAATGTGTTATTTTCTTTAGGTTAAAAAAACCTTTGCTATAATTGTGGACAACTTGAATGTACTTGAATTTTGTATGAATAGAATAATCATTTTATTATCTTTTTTCAGCTTGATTGGTTGTAAAGTTTCTGCACAAACGCAATCATATGACAGGGTAGATAGCATTATGCGTCATTACGAAGAAAAAATTAAATCCGCTGACGATCTTTATAAAGTTGTTTATTTTATTCGGAACACATTCGATGCAGATTCACTTCGGCTTAGAGCTTCGTTTATCTGGGTCACCGAAAATATAAGTTATGATATCGAAGGATTTGAAAAAGAAGATCCACGTTCGTCTATTCTTAGCTATGTTGTAAAGAATAAAAAGGCAGTTTGTGGTGGCTATGCAGGATTATTGAAATTTTTCTGCGATGCACTTAATATAGAATCTGAAATTGTTTATGGTATAGCTAGGACTGGAAAAAGGATATAAACATTAGTCGATATAACTTACGATCTAATCATGCCTGGAATGCTGTTAAAATAAATAATAACTGGAGACTTATCGATGCAACCTGGGCTGCTGGAACTGTCGATGATACTGATGAAGAGAAATTAAAGTATTATAAGGATTATAAAGAGATATATTATTTCACTCCGCCAGAAAGAATGATCTTTAATCATTTCCCCGATCAATTCAAGCATCAATATTTAAAAAAGGCTGTTTCGAAAGAAATGTTCAAAAAATGGCCGCTATTTACAACATACTTTATTGCCGATAGTATAACGGAAATTTATCCAGATACATGTTTGATACGAGTAAAGGTGGGAGATACTGTCCACTTTAAGATCAAAACTCCCATTTATAGTTCTTACATGTGTTTTACATCTGAAAATTTTAAAAAAGTTGGTTCATTTGGGAAAATAAAAAGAAATGGCGATTGGTTGTTGGTTGACTATCCGGTGAAAGTATCAGGCAACTACAATATTTATCTTTATTATTGTGTACCTGGAATTGGCTCTCCTGCAATTGCGATTTATAGATTTGAAGTTAATTGAAGCTGCTAAAAATCTGAGGCATTAAATTCTCTGCTGCCATTACCTTTGCGCCATGCGAAAATTGAGCATGGAGGAATTGGGCCGAAAATCGGTGGATGAATTCAAACAATCTGATAAATTTCCCATTATTGTTGTATTGGAAAATATTCGCAGCGCTTATAATGTGGGAAGTGTGTTTCGTACAAGCGATGCTTTTTTGATCGAAGCAATTTATATTATTGGTTATTCTGCAAAACCTCCACATAAAGAAATAAAGAAGACCGCTCTGGGTGCAGAAGAATCTGTTTCATGGAAATATTTTAAAAACTCGGTTGAAGCGATCGATGAATTAAAGATCAGGAAATATAAAGTGTATGCAGTGGAGCAAGCGGACGAAAGTTATAAGCTGCATTCGGCAAACTTCCGGCAAAATGAAAAGATCGCTGTTGTTTTTGGAAATGAAGTAACAGGAGTTGAGCAAACAACCATTCATCTTTGTGATGGATGCATTGAAATTCCCCAGTTGGGTATGAAACATTCGCTGAATATTGCAACGGCTGCAGGCATTGTATTATGGGAATTAATAAGAAGTAAAATGCCGCCGGCAGTAAAAGGAAGAACTGAACATTAATTGGTTAAAATGAGTAAAGTAAAAAATTATTTAAGTCTTATAAAATTTTCACATACCATTTTCGCAATGCCTTTTGCATTGATTGGGTTATTTATAGGGTTTAATAGAATGCAAAAGCTTGACTTTAATCTTGATATTTTTGAAAATCAATATCAGGATTTTAATAACAGAGGAATTTTTATGTCATCAAGATGGCTTTACAATGTTTTCTATATGAATGAGGCCATCCTTATCGGTTTTTTAGTAATCCTTTGCATGGTCTTTGCCCGCAGTGCAGCAATGGCTTTCAATCGCTATCTCGATAGAAATTTTGATGCAAAGAATCCCAGAACGGCTATACGTGAAATTCCGGCTGGGGCTATTAAAGCTAATAATGCTTTATTGTTTACAATAGTTAGTAGCTTATTATTTGTAGTTTGTACTTTTTTTATAAATAAACTTTGTTTCTACCTTTCACCAGTTGCTTTACTTGTTGTATTAGGATATAGCTATACAAAAAGATTTACGCCGCTATGTCATTTAATACTTGGTTTAGGTTTAAGTCTCGCACCAATAGGAGCATATCTTGCGGTAACAGGTAAATTCGACCTATTACCGATTCTTTTTTCATTTACAGTTTTATTTTGGGTCAGCGGTTTTGATATCATTTATGCTTTGCAGGATGAAGAGTTTGATAAAACGAATAAACTTTATTCTATTCCTGCATGGTTGGGAAAAGCAAAAGCACTAAGGGTATCAGAGTTGCTGCATGTATTTAGCGCAGCCTGTGTATTGTTTGCAGGGTGGTTCGGAAATTTTGGATGGCTTTATTGGATCGGTGTAGTTATTTTTATCGGCATGCTTATTTACCAACATTCAATTGTTAAGCCAAATGATCTGAAACGTGTTAATATTGCTTTTATGACCGCAAATGGAATTGCCTCAGTAGTGTTTGCGATATTTGTGATTGCTGATCTTTTTTTTAATTACTAATCTACTTACTAATTGCCAAGAATAATTTCAATCGACTACGGTGCAAAACGAACCGGTCTTGCTGTTACAGATCCTTTGCAGATCATTGCAACTGGTTTAACAACGGTTGAGTCAAAACAACTGATCCCTTTTCTGAAAGATTATTTTACAAGAGAAGAGGTGGAGTTGATCATTATTGGTGAGCCCAAAAATTGGGATGATACCGATACCCATGCAACACCATTAGTTGAGAAGATCATTAAGCAATTGGAAAAGAATTTTCCAAAGATCCCGATCAAAAGAGTGGATGAACGCTATACTTCAAAAATGGCCAAAGATGCCATGCTAGACATGGGGTTGAAAAAAATGCAAAGAAGGAATAAAAAACTTGTTGATGAGATCGCTGCAACGATCTTGTTACAAGAGTATCTCCGTCAATTTTAGTTTTTAGTCCCGATAGTAATCGGGAGCAGATCTGATTGAATAGATTGCTCAATAATCTTAAATTTGCATTTTTAAATCTAAAATCTACAATCCGAAAAAGAAATGATCTTACCTATTGTTGCATACGGCCACCCGGTTTTACGAAAAGTAGCCCATGATATCGATAATGACTATCCGGGTCTTCCTAAACTTATCGAAGACATGTGGGAAACCCTATATGCGAGTGCTGGCGTTGGTTTGGCAGCGCCACAGGTGAACAAGGATATCCGTCTTTTCGTGGTTGATTCTGAACAAATCTTCCGGCAAATTGAAGAAGATAAAGAAAAACATAGTTACCCGGATGCGCCGGGAATAAAACAGGTGTTTATCAATGCCCATATAAAAGAATTAGATGGCCTTGAATGGAATTATAATGAAGGCTGCTTAAGCATTCCCAAAATTCGCGAAGACATCAAACGTTTATCAGTAGTGACCATTGAATACCTGGATGAAAATTTTGAGCAACACATGCGGACATTCCAGGGAATTACAGCTAGAATTATTTTGCATGAATATGATCATATTGAAGGCAAGCTTTTTATTGATCATATTACCTCATTAAAAAGAAAATTGCTGAAAGGAAAACTTAATGATATATCAAAAGGTAAGGTAAAAGTTGATTATAAAATGATGTTCCCTGCCTAGATCTTTTCACTCAACTCTGTAGCATGAAAAGATTACTTTTTCTATCTTTCTTATTCTATACACAAACTGTCTTTTCACAAAACGAAGATTCGCTCGATAATGCCCGGCTTTCGAAAATGATACAGCTGTCAGAAGTTGTTGTTCGAAATAAAATGGATGTGAATGCATTTATTCAGCGGGTAAAAAACGACACTACATTTTATAAAGCATTCAGAAATCTGAGAGTACTAAGTTTTACGTCAATGAATGACATTCGAATGAAGAATAAGAAAGGGAAAGTAACTGCTTCGCTGCAAAGTAAAACAAGGCAGCATGTAGCAAAAGGTTGTCGCACAATGGAAATATTGAATGAATCTGTTACCGGGGACTTTTATGATAAAAACCATGATTATAATTATTATACTGCTGAGTTATATGCCAGCCTGTTTTTTACTAAAGGCCAGGTATGCGGAGAAACAAATATTGTAGCAGGAACTCAGCGGGATGTAAAGTCAAAAAAAGGGATTGAAAAAAACAAGGAGCAACTCAAGATGCTTTTTTTTGATCCAGGTAAAAAGATCCCGGGTATTCCATTGATGGGAGATAAGACAGCGATCTTTGATAAGGACCATGCGGACAGGTATGATTTCTCTTTAGATTATGTTGACTATAATGGGCAAAGCTGTTATTTGTTTACTATCAAAGCCAAAAGTGGAACTGGCGTTGTGATAGATAATATGACAACATGGTTCAGTGGTAAGTCAATGGAGATCGTTGCCCGTAATTATGATCTTAGTTATGATGCAGGAGTCTACGATTTTAATGTTCACATGGAAGTACAGATGACTCAATTTGGAAACCTTACTGTTCCATCAACTCTTCGTTACATTGGTACCTGGGATGTAGCTTTTAAAAAAAGAGAAAGAGGAGTGTTTACTGCTACGCTTTCTGATTTCAGTAAATAGTAAATTGTTTATTGTCTATTGCCAATTATACTCGAATAGCTACGCCATTTCTCAATTACTTCTTTCATATCCTTCGGTAATTCAGTATCAAAAAACATTTCCTTTTTAGTAGTAGGGTGTATGAATCCAAGTGTTTTTGCATGCAATGCCTGGCGAGGACAAATAGCGAAACAATTGTCAACAAATTGCCGATATTTTGCGAATACAGTTCCTTTTACAATTTTATCACCACCATACGTATCATCATTAAACAAAGGATGCCCGATATATTTCATGTGCACGCGTATCTGGTGAGTACGACCAGTTTCCAAAACACATTCCACTAATGTTACATAATTAAATCGTTCAAGAACTTTATAGTGAGTGATCGCTTCTTTACCATGGTCGCCTTCGGGATAGGCTTCAAATAATTTTCTGAACCGAAGATTACGGCCAACATGTGCCACGATTGTTCCTTCTTCATTTTTCAGATCATCCCATGCCAACGCGACGTATTTTCTTTTTACTGAGTGATCATAGAATTGTTTGGCAAGATTCGTCATCGCTTTGCTGTTCTTTGCCATCAACAACAAGCCGCTTGTGTTTTTGTCGATTCTGTGCACAAGTCCATATCGCGGTAATGTTGAGTCAGTAATTGATGGGTCCTTTTGTTGCAGATACCATGCTATCCCATTTAATAAGGTGCCGGTATAATTGCCGCTTCCCGGATGTACCACCATGCCGGCGGCTTTATTTATTATTATCACATCATCATCTTCATAAAAAATATCAAGATCCATCTTCTCAGGCAGCACATCCGTCTCCTCCGGGCTCATGTCGCTGTACACTATTATTTCATCAAGACCTTTTATTTTATAATTCTGCTTTACGGGGTTTTTATTCACTGTCACCATCCCCGCATTTATCGCCTGCTGAATTTTATTCCTTGTGGCTCCTTCGATCCTTCTCATTAAATACTTATCGATGCGTAACGGTTCCTGGCCTTTGTCAATTTTAATAACAAACCGTTCAAACAGCTCATCACTGCCGTTCTGTTGTTCCTCCTTTACCTGGTCTTCTTCTGACATATTTTTTTATTTAACCGGCTATAGAGCCCTGATTAAGCTTTTGTTGCGACGCTCCATTCATCTTTCGGTTCACTACCCGGCATCTTCACTTTTTGACGCTTTTGATTTAGTGAAGATGCAAAAGTACATTTGCAGAATGGATAAACAGCAGGTCATATTCCGCGATCTTGGCAATATGGAGTATAAAGAAGCCTGGGATTACCAGGAGAAGCTATTGAAGGAGAGTGCAAGAAGAAAGTCGATAGTCCACAGTCAACAGTCCACTATTATTAACGAAGGCTCAAATCAAGAATACGAACTCACGACTCACAACTCACAACTCACGACTGAACACTATCTTCTTTTCGTAGAGCATCCGCCTGTTTATACCCTTGGCAAAAGCGGCAATATTGAAAATGTATTGATGAGTGAAGAGCAACTGGAAGAAAACGGCATCCAATTTTTCAGGACCAATCGCGGCGGCGATATTACTTTTCACGGCGATCAACAGATCGTTGGTTATCCAATTCTCGATCTTGAAAAATTTTATACAGATATTGGTAAATACTTACGCAACCTGGAAGAAGTGATCATCCAGACCATGGCTGATTATGGATTAAAAGGCGCAAGATCTTCCGGCGAAACCGGCGTTTGGCTTGATCCGGATATTCCCGGCCGTGAGAGAAAGATATGTGCAATGGGTGTACGTACCAGCCGCTGGATCACCATGCA
>JBIOVR010000221.1:0-8521 GCA_044867875.1 Chitinophagaceae bacterium | reverse complement strand
CTGGCGAAAAAAGAGAATTACCAAAAGTTGAATTTAAAGCTGTGGATGAAACAACTCCGCAGTTCCGGAATTTTCATATCAGCAATGTTTATTGTAATGGAGTTGAGAAAGGAATTTTTGTAAGAGGTCTTCCCGAGATGCATGTAAAAGATATTGTGCTGGAGAATATGGTGATCCAGGCAAAGAAGGGAATTGATGTACAGGAAGCAAGCGGCATAACTTTTAAAAATATCAAGATCATAAGCGCTGAAACAAACCCGGTAATAGATATTGTACAAAGTGATAAACTGGTATTTGACAATATAACTTATAAAGATGGCGCTGAACTGCTGTTTCGTGTAAGCGGGGAAAGAAGTGGTGGAATTTCCATTAAAAATACAGATGCTGCCAAAGCAAAGGAAAAGATCAGATATGAACTTGGAGCAAATGAAAAAAGCGTAACAACTATAAAATGAAAATTATTTCACGGATAACAATTGTTGCAATAGCTGTTTCACTTTCGAATGCTGTTGTATCGCAGGAGAAACCTCTTTCTCAACAGGTAGCAGCTACAGTACTTAAAATATGGCCTGATACTATTCCGATTGGCAGCCAAACCAAATGGAGCTATGATATGGGTGTTGTTTTGAAAGGCTTTGAAGGAATATGGATGAACACTGGTGATATTTCTTATTTCAATTCTATTCAAAAGAAGATAGATTATTTTGTAAAGGATGATGGCAGTATAAAAAATTATGAACTCGACGAGTATAATCTAGATTATGTAAATAATGGTAAGCTAGTACTGTTATTATACCGTGTATTAGGGAAAGAAAAATATAAAAAGGCAGCCGACCTTTTACGCAGTCAATTAAAAACTCATCCGCGTACAAAAGAAGGAGGCTTCTGGCATAAGAAAATTTATACCAACCAAATGTGGTTGGATGGTTTGTATATGGGCGGTCCGTTCTATGCTGAGTATGCCATGTTGTTTGAAGGATCAGCATTTGATGATATAGCCAACCAGTTTACCTGGATGGAGAAACATGCAAGAGATCCTAAGGCAGGGTTACTTTATCATGCATGGGATGAAAGCAAAGAACAAAAATGGGCCAATAAGGAAACAGGAACCTCACCACTTTTCTGGGCTAGAGCCATGGGCTGGTATGCTGATGCATTGGTTGATGCGCTGGATTATTTTCCTGCTGATCATCCAAAAAGACAATCACTGATCGATATTCTTAACAGGCTGGTCAATGCAGTAGAAAAGCAACAGGATAAAACAACTGGCTTGTGGTATGACATTATGAATTATAGCGGACCAGGAAAAGAAAAAAATTATATTGAAGCATCGGCATCATGCCAGTTTACTTATGCAATTGCAAAAGGTGTTCGCAAAGGCTATTTACCAGCTGCAAAACTTGCCATTGCAAAAAAAGCTTATGCAGGGATCATTAAACAATTCATCAAAGTTGAGAATGGACAAACCAATTTATATGGAACAGTAAAAGTTTCCGGTCTAGGTGGCAATCCTTATCGTGATGGAAGTTTTGAATATTATATGAGTGAGCCGGTAATTGTGAATGATCCAAAAGGAGTAGGTGCCTTTCTGTTGGCGAGTACAGAAATGGAAAAACTGCCAACACTTTCAACTGCCAATGGAAAAACAGTATTGCTGGACCGATACTTTAATAGTGAAAAAAGAAAAGATGCTATAGGTAGAGACGTGTACTGGCATTATGTATGGGAAGAAAGAAGCAATTCCGGATTCTATACATGGGGAAATATTTTTGAAAGATATGGGGCAAAACTTTCTTCTCTTGATGTTGCTCCCACGGCTGCTAACCTGAAGAATGCTTCTGTTTATATTATTGTAGATCCTGATCATAAAAAAGATAACCCCAATCCAAATTATGTTTCGGACGATAATATTAAAGTGATCACGGATTGGATAAAGGCTGGGGGTAAATTGATCTTAATGGCAAATGATAGTGCCAATTGTGATCTGCAACATTTTAATAAGCTGGCTGAGGTATTTGGAATAAGATTTACTGATAAGAGTATAAACATGGTGAAGAATGATGTATTTGAACAGGGTGCAGTATTGCCAGGAAACAACAATCCTATTTTCAAGACAACGAAAAAAATGTATCTCAAGGAGGTAAGTGCGTTGGAATTGCATTCTCCTAAAGATGCAAATGCGACTAAGGACGGAGATGTAATTATAGCGACTGTAAAATCTGGTAAGGGCATAGTATTCGCTGTTGGCGATCCATGGTTATATAATGAATATGTTGATGGAAGAAAGCCGCCTTCAGAATATGAAAACTATAAAGCCGCTGAAGACCTGGTGAAGTGGCTATTGAAAAAATGATGTGAATGAAGAAAGTTCTTTTCATAGCGGTAGCAGTTGTGCTGACTCAATTAATATTTGCGCAAAAAAAGATCATTGTAGATGTAAATGGTGGTGGTGATTTTAAAACGATCCAGGAAGCGATAAACAGCTTGGAGGTTTCGTCAAATACGCCAAGAACAATCCGGATCAGGAAAGGGATCTATAATGAGAAACTATTCATTGAAAAATCAAATATTATTCTTGAAGGTGAGGATAAAGAGAAGACGATCATTACTGCAGCAATCGCAAGAGATGAATGGCGATGTGAGCACAAAGATGATTGGGGTGTGGCAACGATGAATGTGAGGGCAAATGATATCACCTTGATGAATCTCACTATCGTTAATAGTTTTGGTTTTGATTTCAAAGATGAAAAAATAATTATCTGTCTACGTGATACAGTTAATACGCAAAAGAAGATCGGGCAGTACGGACACCAAATGGCATTGCGTGCAATGTATTGTACAAGATTAAAAGCAGTCAATTGTCATTTCAGATCTTTAGCTGGTGATACAGTCAGTCCATGGGAAACAGAAAACGGCGTGTGGTATTTTAAAGATTGTGTGATGGAAGGTGGCGTTGATTTTTATTGTCCGAGAGGATGGGCATGGGCGGAGAATTGTGAATTTATAACACATGGTGGGCCCGCAGCTATCTGGCATGATGGCTCCGGTAACCAGGATTCGAAAACTGTTTTGGTGAATTGCTCTTTCAAAGGTTATGATGGATTTATGTTGGGTCGTTATCATCGTGATGCACAGTTTTATTTGATCAATTGTGTTTTTGCAGATAATATGAAAGATTCAGCGATCTATCGGGTACCAACAAATAATGTGATACAGTGGGGACACAGAGTGTATTATTATAATTGCCATCGCAAGGCTGGAGATTATAAATGGTTTGCTGATAATATAAATAAAGAACTGGCGAATAAAATTAATGTGGCATGGGTTTTTGGGAGCAGGTGGAAGATTGCTGAATAGAATTACAGAAAGTAGAAGTGAGTGACACAACGGAAGCTGAGAGAAGTTGATGTTGCTGGAAAAATAACTAAGAATCGAATTATATGCAGTTATCGAAAATTAATATTGAACAAATTGCAAAAAGAAACGGATTAGATGTTCCCAATAAAGCGGTTTTTGAATTATCGGAAAAAGTTTTGCAATTTGGAACAGGTGTATTGTTAAGAGCTTTGCCAGATCATTTTATTGATAAAGCGAATAAGCAAGGACTTTTTAATGGAAGAGTGGTGATCGTGAAGTCAACCGATGGCGACAGCAGTGCATTTGACTTGCAGGATGGTTTGTATACTGTATGTGTTCGCGGCGTGGAGAATGGAAAAACGATCGAAGAAAATATTGTCAACGCATCGGTAAGCCGTGTGCTTAGTGCAAAGACCGAATGGCCATTGATATTGAAATGTGCTTACAATCCTGAAATGAAGATCATCATTTCAAATACCACAGAAGTTGGAATTCAATTAGTGCCTGACAATATCAATAACGAACCGCCTGTTTCTTTTCCGGGTAAACTGCTTGCATTTTTATTTGAAAGATTCAAAGCTTTTGGCGGAACCAGAGAAAGCGGGATGGTGATCGTGCCGACAGAATTGATAACCGACAATGGGGCTAAATTAGAAAGCATCGTGTTGGAATTGGCGCATGAAAACGACCTTGATTTTAAATTCATCGAGTGGCTGGAAAGTCATAATACATTTTGTAATTCTTTAGTTGATCGTATTGTGCCGGGAAAACCGAATGCGGCTGATGTGAAAAAAATTGAAACCGCTTTAGGATATGAAGATGAATTGCTAACGATGAGCGAAGTGTTTCGTCTTTGGGCAATTGAAGGGGATGAAAAAATAAAAGAGACCTTGTGTTTTTCTAAATCTGATGAAGGCGTCATCATTACACCAGATATCACTTTGTTCAAAGAATTAAAATTGCGATTACTGAATGGTACTCATACATTCAATTGTGGACTCGCATTCCTGAGTGGATTTAATATTACAAGGGAGGCAATGAATGATGCAGTGTATGGAAAGTTTACCAAAGAACTAATGCATACTGAAATTGCACCGGCAATTCCTTTTTCGATCGATAAAAAGGTTAAAGAAGATTTTGCTAACCGGGTATTTGAGCGATTTTGTAATCCATTTATTGAACATCAATGGCAGAGCATCACCGTTCAGTATACTTCGAAGATGAAAATGCGAAATATACCTTTGCTTCAAACCCATTTTAAATTGAATGATACAGTGCCGGCTCATATGGCAGCAGGTTTTGCAGGTTTTTTGCTATACATGAAAGCAATTAAAAGAGAGAATGGTAAATATTTTGGAACGAGGAACGATAAGTTATATGAAATAAAAGATGACTCTGCTGAATATTTCTTCCAGGTTTGGGAAAATAATAGTCCTGATAAAGTAGCTGAAATTGTCATGCAAAATGAAGAACTTTGGGGCACCGATCTTACAAAACTCCCGGGGTTGTTGCGATCCGTCCAGGAATATCTCAATGAGTTTTTATCAACTGGAGTCTTAAAAACAATAGCTGGGATCGAATCAAAAAAGACGGTCGTTTAATTAACATGAAACATAGAGTTTTAAAGGTAAATCCAAAAGATAATGTGATCGTCGCATTGACAAATCTTTCGAAAGGAGAAACAATTTCATTTGAAGGAGAGGAATATAACTTGCAGGATAATATTAATGCGAAACATAAATTCTTTACAAAAGATCTGAACGCCGGCGATGAGATAATAATGTATGGAGTGCTGGTAGGCAAGGCTCAAAGTTTTATTCCCCGCGGTGGATTGATGACAACTACGAATACAAAGCATGCTGCCGATCCATTTGCTTATCGTGCTGCAAAATATGAATGGCATGCTCCGGATGTTTCAAAATTCAAGGGAAAGACTTTTAATGGGTATCACAGAAGTGATGGGAGAGTAGGAACGGCTAATTACTGGTTATTTATCCCAACTGTGTTTTGTGAGAATCGAAATCTTGATGTGATCCGTGAAGCATTACATAATGAATTAGGCTATGCTGTCACCGATAAATACAAAAGTTATACGCATCAACTGATAATAGCCTATAAAGAAGGAAACGATCTTTCATCAGTAGATATTTTTTCTAGTCCTCAGCATAAAAATGGGAACAGGCCATTTAAAAATGTTGATGGGATAAAATTTTTAAATCACCAGGGTGGCTGCGGCGGCACAAGACAAGATGCCGGGATACTTGGAAAACTTTTGGCTTCTTATGCTGATCATCCAAACGTTGCCGGAATTACCGTGTTAAGTTTGGGTTGTCAGAATTTACAAGTACAGGATTTTGTAAACGATCTTAAGCAACGTAATCCAAATTTTGATAAACCACTTTATATTTTTGAACAACAACAATCACAAAGTGAAGAACAATTGATAGCAGAAGCTATCAGGAAAACATTTGAAGGATTAATTGATATAAATAAGTTAGAACGCAAACCGGCGACGCTTGATAAATTATGTATCGGTGTAAAATGTGGCGGCAGTGATGGATTTAGCGGTATCTCTGCAAACCCCGCGGTTGGTTATGCTTCTGATCTTGTTGTTGCGCTAGGCGGGAAAATTCTTTTAGCAGAATTTCCTGAATTATGCGGTGCCGAACAAGACCTGATCGACAGAACAACAAATGAAGCAGCTGCTAAAAAATTTATTTATTTAATGACTGCTTATAATGATGCAGCTCATAAAGTTGGTTCAGGGTTTCATATGAATCCTTCGCCTGGGAATATTAAAGATGGATTGATCACAGATGCCATAAAGAGCACCGGAGCCGCTAAGAAAGGCGGCACATCACCGGTTGTAGATGTATTAGATTATACTGAACCGGTGACCAAACCCGGATTGAATTTGGTTTGCACTCCCGGTAATGATGTGGAAGCCACAACCGGTAAAGCTGCAAGCGGAGCCACATTGATCTTATTTACCACTGGCTTGGGTACACCGACCGGTAATCCTGTTTGTCCTACTATTAAAGTCAGCACAAACAGTAATCTTACAAAGAGGATGAATGATATTATCGATATTGATTGCGGGCCAATAGTAGAAGGAGATAAAACGATCCAGCAAATGGGAGAGGAGATATTAGAATACTGCATTAAGGCTGCAAGCGGTGAGGTAACTCCTAAAGCCGTACTGTTGAATCAAGACGACTTTATACCCTGGAAGAGAGGTGTGTCATTATAAAAAACCAGGAGTAGAACAGAATTCTATGTTAATTTAACTACGCTTTGATTTACCTTGCGTTGATCAATTTTACGAGTTCACATTAGAGATCAATTATCATTTTTGCGTTCTGGATTCTTAATCCTCTCTGGAATTGTTGTTCCTTAAAAAAATCAGAGTTACAAAAAATATTTATTTATGAAACGATGCCTGCTTTTGTTAATGGTGTTAGTCGCTGCAAATAACATTTTTTTTGCGCAGCAGCCATCAAAACCAGTAACTAAACAACCTGTGCTTGGCTACCGTTCTGTAAAAATTCTTACAATAAATGGTTTATCATTTAAAGATTTAAACAGAAATAACAAATTAGATAAGTATGAAGACTGGCGTTTGCCTTATGAAGTAAGAGCAAAAGATTTACTGTCTCAAATGAGTGTAGAAGAAAAAGTCGGTTTCATGCTAATCAGTTCTACACGATTAAAAAACGATTGGTCTTTTGAAGCGCCAAAGAATAAAGACCCAATAACCAGTGACTTTAATGAAGAAGACCTGATTCAAACTACGAATATGTTTTCAAAGCAACCGCTGCCTATTCCCATGATGTCGGCAGCAGGTACTACAAAAGCGGTCACTCAGTTTCATCTCCGTCATTTTATTTTAAGAGCAAATGTAAGTGCAAGAATAAATGCTGAATGGGCTAATAAATTACAAGCTCTTTGCGAAAGTGATGGCTTGGGTATTCCTGCCATTGTTGCTTCCAACCCGAGAAATCATATTACTAAAGATGCTTCCATTGGTTTAAGTGTTGGTAAAACTGTTTTTTCTACATGGCCCGGTGAACTTGGTCTCTCTGCAATGAAGGATTTAAAATTAGTCAGAGAGTTTGCAGACATTGCAAGACAAGAATGGGCAGCAGTAGGTTTACGCAAAGGATACATGTACATGGCTGATTTATCAACGGAACCGAGATGGCAAAGAGTAGAAGGAACATTTGGTGAAAATTCAGCATGGGTAGCGAAGATCATAACTGAAATTGTATTGGGTTTCCAGGGAAATAAACTTAGCCCGTCATCCGTCGCATTAACTACAAAACATTTTCCAGGTGGCGGCGCAACTGAAGGAGGGCAGGACCCGCATTTCAATTGGGGAAGAAATGAAATTTTTCCAGGAGGCATGTTCAGCAATAACCTCATTTCATTCAAGGCCGCAATTAAAGCAGGCACTTCTTCTATAATGCCTTATTATTCTATACCAAATAATACCAAATACGAAAAAATTGCATACGCTTATAACAAGGAAGTACTACAGGGATTGCTGCGAAACGAACTCGACTTTAAAGGAATTATCAATTCGGATACCGGACCAATTGAAATGATGCCGTGGGGCGCAGAAAACTTATCTATTAAAGAACGGTATAAAAAAACATTGGAAGCTGGTGTAAATATTTACTCAGGCTCTGCTGACCCGGCTCCGCTTTTAGAAATTGCGAAAAGCGGAATGGTGGACATAAAACTTGTTGACAATTCTGTTTTCCGGTTACTGATGGAAAAATTTCAATTAGGGCTTTTTGAAAACCCTTATGTAGATGAAGATACTGCTGAGAAAATAGTCGGCAATGCAAAGTTTCAGGCGAAAGCTGATCTAGCTTTTCGTAAATCAATTGTATTGCTTCGAAACGAAGCAAAAGCATTGCCTCTGAAACCAAAAACAAAGATTTATTTTGAATCTTATTTTCAAAAAAGAGGCGCCTCTTCAAGTAATGTTTATCAAACAACCGAAAACAAATATGATGTCGAATTTGTAAAAACTCCTGAAGAAGCAGATGTCATTCTTGTATGGATTACACCCGGTTCCAAGTCGTTATTTGATTCGGATGGCTCACCCCTATATCTTTCCTTATCTAAAAATGCGGTGGACGTTGACTATATAAATAAA
>JBIOVR010000220.1:0-3424 GCA_044867875.1 Chitinophagaceae bacterium | reverse complement strand
TGTATGTTTGCGGCTAACAATTTGTTTTTATGACAAAGAATGAAATAATTAAAAGGCTAGCATACATAAAGCAGCTATATAGGCAAGGAATTGAACAATCAAAACTACCGGAAACAATTAACTATTCATGTATTCTTTCCTTTCATGATGCAATCGATTGGTTCATGAATCTTGCATGTTTGAAAAGATCTATTTCAGATTCAAAAAAATTAGAACTATTAAATGCTAATAGAGGTAATAAAAAACAAAAAACGATGGTGGCTTTAATGGATTATTTTTCGATACTTCCCGATTTGCAAATTGCTTCGGAGGTCGAAAAAATCAATAAACTGAGAAACGCATTAAAACATGATTTTGTATTGCCGGCAAGAGTCGGCATTCTAGAAAGCATAAGCACCGCATCAGTTTTTTTTGAAACTAATACAAAAATTGTTTTCGATTTAAAATTTTCTGAAATTTCCTTGACTGATTTACTTTCAAATAGCTCTGCTAAAAATTACCTTAAAAATGCAGAGACCAATATTCATGAAGGAAACCTTGAGATTGCCCTCGAAGATATTGCAAAAACTTATCATGAAATTATTAAAATCGATGACCAATTGTTCAAATATAAGTGGACTTTCTGGAGCTCAAATTATAAGAAGCTCTATCCAAGGATTAAATTTGGTTATGGCAGACAAGAAGAAAACTTCACTACTCTTGCAAGCTGTGTAAAAGAAATGGCAGAAGATATTAATGTAAACATTAGTAGAATTGATGAATCGATTAAAGTGCTTTCTTTAGGCTTAGACTTTAGGAAGTATCGAAAATTAATGAGCCTTATACCTTCTGTTTATGAAACTTCCAAAGGTTTAATTATTTCAAGCAAACCCAAATATGAAAAGAAAGAATTGCCTGCTAATACACAGTTTGCGTTTGATTTTGTATTGGAATGTGGATTGAAAATTCAAGAGTTCTCAGTTTCGTCAGTTTAGTCAGCGGAGCAAAATTCCAACCGTACAAGAGTGCGACGCAACGAAAGCTCAATAGTAGTACAAAAGCCTGCTACATAACAAACCAGAGCAAATAATCAGCCGCTTCTTTTTGGCAATAGATTGTTTAAATTTATTGATCGAAACATCCTTAGCCGAGGCATTTTAAAGACCTAATCAAAACTACATGCGACTAACTCCCTTCTTCAAACTATCAATCCTCCTTTTGCTTACAACCTGTGCAACGGTCGCTTTTGCATCAAATGGTAAACCCAATAAAAAATTACATATCGAAATAAATAAGAATGTAGAACTGCTTGGAATAGGCTACTTTATTGGATTCGAGGGAACGGACATAGAAACGAAGACAGTTACAATTAATGGTAAGAAGATGCCAAAAAAGGATTGGCATAATTACGGGTTCTGGATCTTTCAGAAGTACAAATCTTTTGGAACAAGTGAGAACCTGGGAAAAAGTTTTGCAGTTGCTGATCATCTATGGCTTGACTACCTGATCAGCCTGCTACTACAGGTTGATGATTTCCCTCATGCTAAACTAAAAGAATCGATCGACCAGTCTTACTATATCAATTTCACAAAGACCAAGGATCTGCAGGAGGCAAAGAAGAACGTTATAATTTTCCTGGATGGCATGAATGAATTTTACAAAGAGATCGGGCTCGACAAATATTTTATTGAAACCGATAAATTTTACAAAAAGGCGATCGATGAGATCAAGAGAGTGTTACCAAAGCAGGATTTTATTGGTGCCATGGAAAAGTTTTATAACAAAAAGTTTGACGCTTATACCCTGGTCCCAAGCCTGACAATTCCAAAAGGCATGGGCTTTGGAATAAATTATACGCTTGATAAAAAAACTCATATACTGAATGTTTTCGGAGCATTCGACTTCCAGGAATTCTTAAATACTACTGAATTGAAAATGGGATTTACCAACGAAACGCGGCTTCGTGAATTGAGTGTACATGAATTTGGACATTCATTTGTGAATCCCGAAGTGGACAAGCTGCCCAAAGAGAAATTCTCACAAACAGAAAAATTGTTTGAACCACTGAAGTCAAAAATGTCTGAACAGGGTTATAACACATGGAAGGTTTGCATGTATGAACATTTTGTAAGAGCCGGCGAGATCTTGATCGCTGAAAAATTGGGTGATACTGATGGAGCTAAACAACTGCACTCCGAATATGAGCAGGAAAGGAAGTTTGTTTATATACCGACCATATTGATTGAGCTTAAAAAATATGATAAGGGAACTTATGCGACATATTATGATGCGGTGTTGGGAGCAATGGAAGAGTTGGCGAGGAAGTGAGTCTTTAGTCTTTAGTTTGTAGTTTATAGTTTTTAATATGATAGAAACATTATTAATAATTGCGGCGGTCTATTTAGCAGTAGGTGTGTTATTCGTTATTCCTTTTTTGATGAAGGGATTAAACAAGATTGATGAAGGAGCACATGGCAGCACCATTGGTTTTAAAATAATTATTATACCGGGAGTGATCGTTTTCTGGCCGGTATTGTTATCTAAATGGATGAAGTCAAATTTGAACCACGGAGACACAAAGGCACAATGAAACACAGAGACAACTCCGTGACTCTCCGTGTCGCTCTGTGTCCGTGTTTCAAAAAAATATTCGACAATGATAAAGTCACAAAGAAAAAGGCATTTACAAATTTGGATACTCTTGGCAGTGCTGATCCCGGTTGGGATCATTGTTGCATGGATCGCTGTGCCGAAGAAGGTGACGCAAGAGTTATTGCAGAAAGTATTACCAGGCTCAACTTATCATACAATTGCTTCTGTTGAGAAGGAGAATTATAAGATCAATATACTCGTTCCAAACTCGGTGACAATTAAACATCCAACCGGCTGGGAGTATGATCTAAAGGTTGAGTTTATTAATAAAAAAGAATCAGCAATCGACTCGTTGTTGCTGTATAAAGTAATTGATCTTACCAATAACAATATCGATAAACAGGAACTGCTTGGAAGAATAGAAAGTAAGGGTACACAAGAATTTCGATTAAAGTTTTTTGATCTAAGGGTAACCAATAATAAGTTCGACTACCGGGACAAATTCCTTTTATACGATATAATGAAAAAACAGGTAGTTGATTCAATAAATTTTAACCGATGAGTGTTGGATACGCAGCAGTAGGCTGGAACAGGCAAAAGAAAATATATGACTGGCTCATATTTGGATTTTGTGTGCTTTACCTATCCACTTTTGTTGTACTTACAGCCAGTTTCAATCCGGATTATACTTTTGAAACAGTTTTGATCCGTTCTACTTCCACGCTTGCCGTTTTATTATTGCATATTATATTAAGCATTGGCCCGCTGGATAGTTTGAATAAAAAGTTTTTACCATTATTATATAATCGTCGTCACATGGGGGTAACGATGTTTTGCATTGCAGCAGTTCATG
>JBIOVR010000219.1:0-2565 GCA_044867875.1 Chitinophagaceae bacterium | reverse complement strand
AAGAGATAAGCCGTAATATTAAGTTAGGACGTGATGAAGATTTCAGTGACAACAAAAGTCAGCGATGGAAAAATGTTTTACTACTTGCTTTTGGACAAAAGAAGATGTTTAAAAATCCTCTTGTAGCGATCATGCACTTTTTTGTTTATGCAGGTTTTATTATCATCAATATCGAAGTGCTGGAAATAGTGTTGGATGGAATTTTTGGAACGCATCGTTTATTTGCAAAACCTCTTGGTGGTTTTTATACATTTCTTATAAATGCATTCGAGGTATTGGCTGCATTGGTTTTTGCTGCCTGTGCTATTTTTCTTATAAGAAGAAATATCATCAAACTAAAAAGATTTATCAGCAAAGATCTTAATGGCTGGCCAAGAAGTGACGCGAATTATATCCTGATCACTGAGATCGTGCTGATGACTTTATTCTTATTATTAAATTCAAGTGACAGGGCATTACAACTACAAGGAAACGAACATTATCATGATACTGGTAGCTTTCTTTTCAGTGGTATCTTTTCTTCATCCTTAACATCGATCCCTCCCTCAAGCTTGATCTTTATAGAACGCACAGCCTGGTGGCTACATATCGTAGGCATCTTTGCGTTTTTAAATTACCTGCCATATTCAAAACATCTGCATATTATTCTTGCTTTCCCTAATGCATATTATGCAAGGCTTGAACCAAAAGGTGAAATAAGAAATATGCCGGCGGTTCAGAAAGAGGTTTTATATGCCATGCAGCCCGAGTTGGCGCCAACTGATGCTGCTCCACCTGCAAACTTTGGTGCTAAAGATGTTTTTGATCTTAGCTGGAGAAATTTAATGGATGCATATAGTTGTACCGAATGTGGTCGTTGCTCAGCTGCATGTCCCGCTACGCAAACAGGTAAAGCATTATCCCCAAGAAAGATCATGATGGATACAAGGGACCGTACAGAAGATATAGGAAGAAATATAAATGCGAACAAAGAATTTAAAGATGACGGTAAAAAACTTTTGCATAATTATATTACTGTTGAAGAATTAAGAGCTTGTACTACATGCAATGCCTGCGTGGAAGAATGTCCTGTTTCCATTTCTCCTCTTGAGATCATTCTAGAACTCCGTCGTTCATTAGTAATGGAAGAAAGCAATGCACCGCAGGAGTGGAACGCTATGTTCAACAATGTTGAAAATAATTTTGCTCCCTGGAAATTCTCACCGGATGAAAGAGATAAATGGACGCAGGAGGTTTAAGTTTGTCCGTAAGGACTCCTTTGAAGAAGTTTTTAGTTTGAATTGCCTTGAAAGAACATTTATGAATGTAGGGACACTCTTGTACAGCAACAATTCTATTCATCAGTTGTCCAAGATCATTCTTCATTAATATTAAAATAATTACATTGCGCCCTGCAACTCTTTGAACATAATCGCAGGTAATGGATCTTATTAAACGGCAAGCACGGTATTATTTTTTGTCATTTCTTAAACATGATTTCAAAGCAAGCATCACTGTCTTCTTTGTTGCCTTGCCTCTTTGTCTCGGTATTTCTTTAGCATCAGGTGCCCCACTCTATTCTGGTTTAATATCCGGTATCATCGGTGGTATTGTTGTTGGCCTTATCAGCAAATCTCATTTGAGTGTCAGTGGCCCGGCAGCAGGATTAACAGCCATTTCCGCAGGCGCAATTACAGAACTTGGCAGTCTTCAAATATTTTTTCTTTCGGTAGCTGTTGCCGGTGTTATTCAATTATTGTTAGGTATTTTTAAGCTCGGTGGCTTTACACATTTCATCCCTTCAGCAGTCATTAAAGGAATGCTGGCGGGTATTGGCGTCATCCTTATTGCAAAACAAATTCCTTTGATGCTTGGTTATGATGAAGCATCCTTCTGGACAAAAGAATTGTTTAATATCATTACATTTAAAAATGCATTCAGTCATGCAAAGAATATTTATTATCATTCTTCAAAAGGTGCTATTGTAATTGCCATTGCTTCGCTTGCTGTATTGATAGCATGGAAAAAGACAATGGCAAAGAGAGTTCCATTTATTCCTACTTCATTTCTTGTGGTAGTATTCGGAACTTTGCTGGCATTTTTATTTCAACAATTTATTCCATCATTGGCATTAAAGCCACAGCAATTTGTCAATCTTCCTTCGAATTTATTTTCCGATATAAAACTTCCCGACTACAGATCTATTTTTCACAATACGGATATTATAAAGAATGCAGTTGTGATTTGTATTGTTGCTACGCTTGAAACATTGTTAAGTGTTGAAGCCATTGATAAAATTGACCTATACAACCGCATTACTCCTCAAAACCGTGAGCTTGTTGCCCAGGGAACCGGAAATATCTTAAGTGGTCTTCTCGGAGGATTACCAATAACAGCAGTTATTGTAAGAAGCTCTGCCAACGCAGAAGCTGATGCAAGAACAAAGCTTTCTGCAATTTTTCATGGTATCTGGTTGCTGGTGCTTGTGTTTTTCGCTGCTTCTATGTTGAATATGATCCCGTATTGTGTGCTTGCTGTTATTCTTATTCGTACCGGTTATAACCTTGCAAAGCCTAAAATGATAGT
>JBIOVR010000218.1:0-11748 GCA_044867875.1 Chitinophagaceae bacterium | reverse complement strand
GAGAGATAGATGATCTTATTTTTACTGGTATCGCCGTCATCATTGAAATCGACTTTTTGACCAAAAACTTTTTTAGGATAGTCACGCAGCCTCATTTGCCCCTTTGTATAAACCTCGCAAATAAATTTATCAAGTTGTTTTTGATATACTGGCCGCATCCGAATAGTTTTCTTAATAATTTCATTTGCCGGATTTTCGCCTGAACGCACAACAACTTCTTCCATTGTAAAATCAACAAGGCTTAGTACAAAATCAAGTTGGATGTCCTTGTCTTCGACCGTAATATTTCTCATATCACGTTTATAACCCACATGCTGAGCGATAAGTGTATACTTACCCGGGGAAAGATTTAAAAAATATTTTCCCTCGAGATTGCAGGTTGTGCCACCCTTTTTATCTTTTATTAAAACAGAAGCATTTGGCAACGGCTCACCTTTATCATCTCTAACAATGCCTGAAACTGTTTGAGAAAATGAAGAAGCATTTATTAAAGCAAATATTATAAGGTGAAAAATTATTTTCATAGACAGGTTATCAGAAATTATTTTTTTGGGTTGGTGGAACGAAGGTAACTGCCACTAAGCGCTGCAAAGCCTGCCACTAGTCCACCAATAAAAGCCGTTACGATCATCAACAACCATTTCGATCCGCCCAATGGTAAAAGCGAAGCGATCTTTACTGATAGCACTCCTTCGTTTGCAAGATCCATCCAGAATGCTAATACGAACCAAAGAATGAACAATGCTATAAAGCCAGCGAAAAATGCTTTGAACCCTCTTTGATGAATTAATAGTGCTACTAAAAAAGCAATAACTGCAAAAAACCACCAGTATGAAATATAGATACCAGCAATAAAACTTAATAAAGCAGTTAATAATACAGAATTAAAAAATTTCATATCAGGGAATTTCAAAGTTTGTCAAGTGTCATTTTCCATTTGGCTTTTTTATCCAGCTTATCACCGGAATGCATGAACCAAAGTGAATAGTATTTGCCACCCGCCCATTGATCAACAAATGAATCATAATATTTACTGCCCGGATTACCACTTTGTCCGCCGGGATAAACACCATAAGCTTCTATCTTATCTGTTAATTGAACGATCATTCTCCAGCTTGGACCATGAAAATCTTTTGTTGCATTGATCACATTTTGACCACCACCTACAAAAAGATGGAACCTGCTTAACGCTGGTAATCGGAGTAAATGACGAACACCAGCATCTTTGTATTTGTACCACTCCAGTGTGCTGTCTGCTTCGGCTTTTGATACAACGGGTATTATTTTTTTAAATGCAGCCATCACTACATCTGCTGTTGTTTCTACGTTGGGTGTATTAATATTATCTATAAAAGAGTAAGCCGAATCCCTCAGCAAAGCTTCCACCATAGTATACCGCTCCGGCCAATCGAACGGTACTGCAACTTTAGAAAGCTCATCAAAATAGATCTCTACTTCTACACTATCTAACCAATTAGTAAAAATAGCAACTCCTTTTTCACCCGGATCATTTCTTTTGTTCCAGCTCTTAACTATATCCAAAAACTTTTTTTCATCACCACTGAGCTTTGATTCGTCTGTATTTTTTAAAAGTATGGGTAATGCAAACTCAGCAAGAACATTGTAGTTTTCTGTCTGCAGCTTTTGCATATCAGTGGGTGTAATGCCATTCATGTTTCGCAGATAGCGATTGATAATATAACCACGATACAGATCATGATGCCCACCGATGTAATAAGGATATGTTGTATCACCTGGCAGTTGATTGGCACTGCTCAAAAAACCTCTTTCAGGATTTATCACATGCGGATTTTCCTCCATCGGAATATAACCCTGCCACATATAACTGCTATCAGTTCCGGGCATTACAAAATCACCCTGCCTTTTCCATTTAGCAGGAAATTCAGCTTGTTGCCAAATGGCAATATCTCCGCGTTTATCTGCAAACAAACAATTTTGACCGGGACATGATAAATAAGGTAACGCTGCTTTATAGTCATCAAGATTTTTTGCACGGTTCAGTTTGTAAAAGATCATCATTTCATTTGATGGGTCGTGTGCCTTCCATCTAACTGCGTAATATTTATCATTGGTTGCTCTTTGGCCAGAGTAAGATTTATCATACATCACCGGGCCGAAAATTGTATACGCAACTGTATCATAAAAATCTTTTTGTCCCGCTACTTTGAAAGTATCAATATTCAGTTCTGCTTTTTTCCATTCGTTATTGAACCAATATTCCTGTTTGCTGTCATCCTTGAATTTAATTTCATAATAATCTCTTACATCTCTCATTGCATTTGTAAATCCCCATGCACAGCTATCATTAAAACCAATGATTATTGATGGCGCCCCGGGAAATGATGCGCCATAAGAATTGAAATTGGGTGTATGCAACTGCATCTCGTACCATAAGGAAGGCATATTAAGACTCAGGTGAGGATCATTACAAAGTATCGGTGCACCGCTTTGAGTTTTGCTGCCAGCAACAGCCCAGTTATTACTTCCATTATCCCTATCAGGTTTTATTTCATTTATCGCAGTACTGTTTTTCCATGAGGAGAAAATAGAATCAGCGTTGGCAGGCGCAACAACTTTTACAGAAGGTTCTGGAAAAATAGTTCCTTTTGGAACAATTGGATCAAGTGAATCTTGTGTGATCGGGTAAAGTTTATCAAAATCGGTTGCATCAAAAACTGTTTTCGCATTTGAATACTCCATATCGTTCTCTGGCCCCGCAAGGTCAAGACTCATGTATTTAAGGAATAAAGCGATCTTGAGGTTATCCCATTTTTCAGGTTTATAATCAAGCAGTTTATATTCTAAAGGCAATTCACTTTCTTTCAAATTCTCTATATAAGCATTTACACCGGCAGTGTATGCATCACAAGCAGATTTTGATTCGGGATCTTTTTCTGTTTCTTCCACTGATCTTTTTGCGGCGTAAACCATTCCAAGCCGGCGCATATTCCGGTCAAAATTTAAGACGGCTGAATCTTTTCCGGCGCCAAGTATTTCACTTAATCTTCCTGCTGCAGCTTTTGCCTGGAATTCCATTTGCCATAACCTGAATTTTGCATGTAAATAACCTTGTACAAAATATGCGTCTTCATCATTCTCAGTAAATACATGGGGCACCAGCCTGTTATCGAAATAGATCTCAGCCTTGCCTTTTAATCCGGAAAACTTCAGATCTGTCGCAAAATCGTTTTCAGCGGATTCAGCATTTTGCCAAACGCCAAATTGCGGGCTTAAAAATTTACCAATAGGTGGAATACTCCCCCATTTTTTATTAAGCCCATAAACCAACCCAATACTGATAACAGTTGAGATAAGAAAAGGTCCAATTCTCATACGTAATAAATATTTCGGGAAAGTAAGAAAAAAACAGTCATTTCCCGGAATGTATGTAAAGAATCATCTGCCAATAATTATTTGCAATGATTTAATGTTTATTTATCTCACTTCTTTTTCATTAATTTTAGTCAAAACAAATAAACATGCCCTTTATAATTTTGCTTGTAGTAATACTTGTCATCGTACTATGGATGGTAAGTCTTTATAATCGTCTTGCAAGTTTACGTAACCGGAGGCAAAATGCATTTGCCGATATTGATGTACAACTTCGTCAGCGGCATGATCTTGTACCACAATTGGTAGAAACCGTAAAAGGATATGCCGGACATGAACGTAGCGTTCTTACTCAAATAACCGAAGCAAGATCAGCAGCAATGTCAGCAAAAACGATCGATGATAAAATTGTGGCTGAGCAGCAACTCACTTCTGCTTTACAAGGTTTACGGGTTCAGGTAGAAGCTTATCCTGATCTGAAGGCAAATCAAAATTTTTTACAGTTGCAGGAAGAGCTAAGTGATATAGAAAACAAACTTGCTGCTTCAAGAAGATTCTTTAATGGTGCTACCACCGAATATAATAATGCCGTAGAAACTTTTCCTTCTAATCTGATCGCCAACAATTTTGGTTTCAAACGTGAGATCATGTTTGATCTTGGTACAGAAGGAAGAACAAGAATGGAAGAACCACCATCAATCAAATTTTAGTCCCGATAGCTATCGGGATCAGTATTTTAATGAGATATATCGGACTTCAACGACAAATTCAAAGAAATAATTTTAATTCATTTCTTTTATTGATCTCATTCCCGGCTTTGTTGCTGGGAATGTTCTATATCATTATTTATTTTATTGCAAAAGATAATGCTTCAGAATACTCTAATGATAATTACCCAATTTCTATAGATAATAATGCGCTATTTCTTTCTGTTGTTCCTTTTATTCTTATCTCTGTTGGTGTTTGGTTTTTAATTGCATGGGCAGGACATGCTACGCTTATTCGTTTAGCTACAGGAGCAAAACCATTGGACAGGAAAGAAAATAAAAGAGTTTATAATCTTGTTGAAAATCTTTGCATATCAATGGGCATGAAAATGCCGAAGATAAATATCATTGAGGATGATTCGTTAAATGCATTTGCCAGTGGTATTGATGAAAAAAGTTATTCAGTTACGTTGTCGACGGGTTTAATCAATAAACTGGATGATGAAGAGTTGGAAGGTGTGATAGCACATGAACTCACGCATATTCGCAATCGTGATACGAGAGTTTTAATTATCTCGATCATTTTCGTTGGCATTTTTGCATTTCTTGCTGAAGTTGCCTTTCGCAGTCTCCGGTTTGCAGGTCGTGGTAAAAAAGATAGTAAAGGCGGAGGAGCTGTTATACTTATTGCAATTATAGTTACGGCACTAGCTTATCTTATCTCTATGTTATTTCGTTTTGGTATCAGCAGGAAAAGAGAATATTTAGCCGATGCCGGCGCTTCCGAAATGACGAAGAAACCTTATGCACTTGCCAGCGCATTAAAAAAGATATCTGCTGATCCTTACATCGAAGCGGTGGAGAATCGTGACGTAGCACAATTGTTTATTGATAACCCACAAGTATCACATCGCAAATCCGGTTCCTGGGATAATTTATTTTCAACGCACCCTCCTATTGAAAAAAGAATTGATCTGCTGGAGCAGTTTGTATAGAATATGTAAGTGTTTGTGCATATATACTATGTATATTTAATCACATATAAATTACTATGAATAGACGGCAACTTATTCAATCTCTTGCAGTGGTTTCAGGGCATGCAATGTTTCCCGCAGTGCTTTCGTCGTTTTTAACTGGTTGCGCCAATCATGATATGAGCGATTACAAACCAGTTTTTTTTACTGATTCTGAATACAAATCTATCATACCGATCATTGACATAATTATACCTTCGACTAAAACCAAATCTGCATCACAGGTAAATACACAAGTTTTTTTAGACCAGGTGTTTGATCAATGTATGACAGCAGAACAACAAGCCGTGATCAAAGAAGGATTAAAGAAATTGATCCCTGCATTTGAAAAGGTGCCGGATAAATTACAATTCATTATATCGCTTGATAAGAAAGCTTATGACAATGATGAAAGTGCTGCTTATTTCAAAACCATTAAACAATACACAATGATCGGCTTTTTTACTTCACAGGAAGGAACAACTAAAGCCAGCAATTATGTAAAGATCCCCGATGAATATAAAAGCGAAATAAAAACAGACGCCAACACACTGAATTACGGAAAAACTTTTTTGCACTACTAAATATTCTTTTCATGACTGATTTTAATATTCTTGGAAAAGGGATCTCTGGAAATACCTATGATGCTATTGTTATTGGTTCAGGGATAACCGGAGGTATTGCAGCAAAGGAATTAACTGAAGCAGGACTTAAAGTACTGGTACTTGAACGTGGAAGAATGGTAGAACATATTAAAGATTATCCTACAGCGCTGACTGATCCATGGGAATTTAAGTTGAGAAATCTTGTAAGCCTTGAAGAACAAAAGCATTATGAAGTACAAAAATCGATCTATTTGTTCGGAGAAGACAGTAAACATTTTTTGGTAAAAGACAGTGAGCATCCATATATACAGGATAAACCTTTTACGTGGCATCGCGGATACCAGGTCGGAGGTCGTTCTTTATTATGGTCAAAACATTGTTATCGCTTAAGTGACCTGGATTTTGAAGCGAATATGAAAGAAGGAATTGGTATTGATTGGCCAATAAGATATAAAGACATTGAGCCATGGTATGATAAAATTGAATCATATGTTGGTATCAGCGGCAGTCGTGATGGAATAGCGAATCTGCCTGATGGACATTATTTACCTCCGTTTGAAATGAATGCTTTTGAAAAACACATCAAAGAAAGATTGAGAAAGTCTTTTAATGGCCGTGATCTCATTATTGGTCGAATGGCAATACTTACACAAGATCATAATGGAAGGAAAAGATGCCATGGAAGGAATCTCTGTTACCGTGGCTGTATTTTTGGCGCACCTTACAGTAGTAACGCTGCGGCGTTACCCGATGCTGCAAAGACAGGTAATCTCACACTTCGTCCGTTCTCAGTAGTTGAAAGTCTTATCTATGACGATAAAACACAAAAACTAAAAGGTGTAAGAGTGATCGATTCAGAAACTAATCAAAACCTTGAATTTTTTGCTAAGCTTATATTTCTTAATGCCTCTACTTTGGGAAGCACACAAATATTATTACAATCAAAGACAAAAGAATTTCCGAATGGAATGGCAAATTCAAGCGGTGTGCTTGGACATTACTTAATGGATCATCATGCTTATATCGGCGCCATTGGTGGTTACAGTGGATTAAAAGATAGTTTTTATTACGGTGAAAGACCGGCAAGTGTGTATGTGCCGAGATTCAGAAATCTAAAACAAAACGATCAATCCTATCTGCGGGGTTTTGGTTTTGAAAATTATACAAGCCGTAGTGATTGGACAAGAGGATTTTCAGGCGCAGGTGTTGGTGCCGAGTGGAAAGAAAGTATGACGAAACCCGGAGAATGGTTTGCATATTTTGAAGCATACGGTGAAACATTACCTGAATATAAAAATCAAGTGACGCTAAGTGAAGATCAAAAAGATAAATGGGGATTACCATTGCTGAAAATATCCATGGAGTATGGTGAGAACGAGAAGAAAATGCGTGTTGATATGCAACAATCGGCTGTAGAAATGCTAAAAGCTGCTGAACTTGATTGGGTAGAACCATTCGATCGTCATCCAACCCCCGGTACCGTTATTCATGAAATGGGAACTGCACGAATGGGTAATGATCCTAAAACATCAGTGCTTAATAAATGGAACCAGGCACATGATATAAAAAATTTATTTGTAACTGATGGAGCTTGCATGGATTCATCAGCTTGCCAAAACCCATCGCTTACTTATATGTCACTCACTGCCCGTGCATGTGATTATGCAGTAAAGGAAATGAAGAAAGGGAGTATTTAATTATCATAATATGAGAATAGAAAAAATTATTGGTATACTGCTTATTCTTGGAGCGGTCGGAGTATTTATTCCATATACCATCTTAACCATCATATTTGATTACCCGGATATTCTTAGAGAGGATGCTGGTATTATTCTTACCAGGTTTCACGAAGGCGGCGCATCTTTGATCTTAGTTTGGTTCCTGTTTGCAATTTTAGGTTTGCCACTTATTCTTGCTTATGTTTCTATAGGACAAAAGCTGGAGAATAAATTTTATTTCATCCGCTGGGCTACAACTTTAGGAGTGATATCAGGTATCGTACAGGTTATTGGGTTACTGCGTTGGACATTTGTGGTGCCGGTATTGGCAAATAATTTTGCGATAGCCGTAAGTGAAGCAACAAAAGAATCAAACAAAGTGGTATTTCAGACGATACATCAGTTCGGAGGAGTTTTATTGGGAGAGCATCTTGGTCAGTTATTTACAATAGCATGGACGGTTATGATCACAATCGCATTTAATAAATTGCGATTGTTTCCAAAATGGATCATTTGGCTTGGATATATTTCTTCGGCAATTTATTTATTAGCACAAGCAGAATTGTTTAAAACAGTTATTCCAGGGTTTCCTGTTTGGGATATGGCAGGATTTATTGGAAGTACATTATGGCTGATCTGGTTAATTATTATTGGAGTGAAATTTTTGAAAATTGAAATAAAATAAAACTGAAAAGAGATAAAAATGTCATTTCAAATTTTGATTGATAAATAAGTAGGCAATCGGGTGCAGGTAGCCTTCCCTTTGGGAAGGCCGGGATGGGTTTCATGCATTAAGTGAAAATCTAGCTGACAATCAAAAACTCCGTAGGAGTTTAATCCTTATAGAAATAAAATCGTGTCCGTTGATAATTCAACTCCTATAGGAGTTGAATATGAATTATTCATTATTGCTCTCTATAAAGATTTGTCTCCTATGGAGACAAATTTGGCAAAAAAAGTTTTGTATGTTGTGATAATTCATACGTTAACGGTAATTACACAAACACCTTGCATGAAACAAACATTCTTAATTATGGGACTTTTTTCAACGCTTTTGTCTTGCAAAGTCAAGAAAGAAATCAATAATATCTATCCCTACATTATCACAGACTCATATCCCAAAGAACAAACAATTTTTGTTGACACACTCGGACATGGTCTTTATGTGACATTTGTGTATGATGAAAAAGGACTAGTCGGAAATGTGACGCCTAAAGAATTACAAGAAAGTGGGATGACGATTTCCCAATTAAAAGATTCAGCCATTTCAAATTTGGCTAAAGCAGTAAAAAGTCAACAAGTAAAAATGGTTCTTTATAAAACTAATGACAGCATCCCTTTTGTATTGTATACTGACTCTTGGCTATCTGCAAGTAGCATATTGTTACCAGATTTAGAGGAAAAGTTAAATCAGTATTTAGGAAGTGAATCTCTGTTTGTTTGCATACCTCATCGTGATGCCATGCTCGTATTTCCAAAGTTAGACAAAGAGCAAAAATTAAAAACTCAACAGTTTGTGAAAGAAAAAGAGTCTGGTGCTGCGAAGCTTTTATCCTTTGACTTTTTTGAAATTAAAGATCATAAAATAGCTGCTATCGAATAAAACTCATCTGGGAACAATCGAGATATAAACTAACAATTACTTCTTCCCCTCCACCATGGGCACAAAAGAAAAATTATCAAACACTTCTTCTTTGATCGCACCTCTCTCGAGTTTGGTGACTCGTTTCATTTGCTGAACATCACCAGCACCAAGAGGTAATACCATCATGCCGCCGGGTTTTAACTGGTCAATCAGTTTTTGAGGAATTTCCGGAGCCGCAGCGGTAATTAGTACTTTATCAAATGGCGCATAAGTTGGCAATCCTTCATATCCATCGCCATAAAAGAATTTGATATGGGGATATTTTTTTAGGAAAGAAAATTCTTTATTAGCGGCAAATAATTTTTTCTGCCGTCCAATGGTATAAACCTGGGCGCCTAATTCTGCTAAAACACAAGCCTGGTAAACGCTGCCGGTTCCGATCTCCAAAACTTTTTCAAAAGGTTTTACCTGTAATATAAAAGTTTGGTAAGCGACGGTATAAGGTTGTGAAATAGTTTGTCCCTCTCCTATTGGAAAAGCCCTGTCTTCATAGGCAACATCGTCAAATGCGGAATCAAGAAAAAAATGGCGGGGAATTCTGCCGATAGCTTCAAGTATTCTTTCATCAGTGATCCCTTTATTGCGAATGACTTCGGTCAACTTTTTCCTCAATCCTTTGTGCCGATATGTATCTTCAGTTGGTCTCATAAAGATGTGAAGATATAGCTTTGAAAGTTTTTTCAACTTCGCATTTCATTCGTACCTTTTTGGCCCATTTTAAAACAACAAAATTGCTGCCAATACTTATAGAACTTGTATTGGAAGTAAAAACAAAACAAATCAACCATATGAAAAGGATCGCAATGCTTGGCTCAGGATTTATCGGCAGGTTCTATGCTGATGCGCTGCAAGGTTATCGCAGCAAAGACAAAGTGGTAAGTGTTTATTCACGTCGCGAAGAATCGGCAAAAAAATTTGCAAAGGATTATAACTGCGAACACTGGACATTGAATATGGAAGAATCGATCGCTCATCCAAATGTGGATGTTGTTTGTATCTCTTTACCAAACAATTTACATGAAGCAGCAGTGATGCTTTGTTGTAAGCATAAAAAAGCCGTGATCACAACAAAGCCTTTAGGAAGAAATGGTGAAGAGGCAAAGCGAATGCTGGAAGCAGTTGAAAAGGCCGGCATCTTCAATGGTTACCTGGAAGATCTCGTTTATACTCCCAAATTTATAAAGGCATTTGAAAGTGTAAAGAACGGCGCATTAGGCAGAATACTTTGGGCTAAATCAAGAGAAACACATCCCGGCCCACATAGTGATTGGTTTTGGGATATTGAACAAGCTGGAGGTGGTTGCATCCTTGATCTTGGTTGTCATTGCGTAGAAATCACAAGAAGCTATATTGGAAAAGATATAAAACCTGTTGAAGTGATGTGCTGGGCCGATACACAAGTAAAACCGATCGATGCGGAAGATCATGCAATTGGATTGGTAAAATATGAGAACGGCGCTATCGGACAGTTTGAAGTAAGCTGGACATTCCGTGGTGGTTTGGATCTGCGGGATGAAGTGATGGGAACAGAAGGAACTATTTGGATCAATAGTTTTTTAAGAACAGGGTTTGAAATGTTCACGACCGGCAAAGGTGCCGATTATGTTTCTGAAAAAGCGGAGAGCAATACCGGTTGGTTATTCCCGGTCGGTGATGAATTAAATGAACTTGGCTATAATCACATGTTCATGGATATGTTCAATGCCATGGAAAAAAATAAAAACCCAAAAGAAACTTTCTATGATGGATATATAGTGAATTGTATTCTTGATGCGGCCTATCGTTCTGCAAAAACAAAACTATGGGAACCTGTGAAGCTTGATATCTGGAGAGGAAGAACAGGAGTAACAAAAGAGAGTCATTTAACAGAGTATGATAGTGAAAACTATTTGGTAAAAGAAGAAGTGACACATTACGGCGCTAAGAAAGTTATTTTAAAAAATAAAAAGAGCGGTAAGATCACGGAGAAGGTTCTTGAATAAACAATTACATTAAAACACAGAGACGTAAAGTACACAAGAGTTCACAGAGAATATCTGTGTTACTCATTCACTCCTTAGCTCTGTGTTGGGAAACTAAAATTTGATAACCAAATATTGATAATGGAAAAAACAGCAGCATTTGCAGGAAGTGTTCCTGCAAATTACGAACGATATCTCGGACCGTTCTTATTCGAGCCTTATGCTCTGGATCTTGTTTCCCGTTTGCAGGATAAAAAATATCCTGACATACTGGAGATCGCTTGCGGTACAGGTCGTGTGACAGCTCATCTTGCTAAGTCAGTAAAGCATGATACATTAACTGCCACTGATCTCAATCCCGATATGATCAAAGTGGCAAAAGAGAATGTTCTTGACAAAAAAATTAAATGGACGCCTGCTGATGCAATGCAGCTCCCTTTTGATGATGACTCATTTGATCTTGTAGTGATGCAATTTGGGATCATGTTTTTTCCGGACAAAGAAAAAGGATTGAAAGAAGCCTACAGAGTGTTAAGACACGGAGGAAAACTAATTTTTAGTACATGGAATAAAGTGGAAACCGTTAAAGCGATTCATGAAGGACGGGTAGTTATTGAAAGTTATTTCGGAGACGATCCGCCAAAATTTTACAGTGTCCCGTTTTCAATGTATGATGACAGGGAATTAACTACCATTGCAAGGCGTGCAGGATTTAAAAGTATCACTACAACATTGGTTAAAAAAGAAG